>NZ_JAMJFW010000034.1:0-54797 GCF_023544405.1 Enterobacter cloacae complex sp. OE43NF | reverse complement strand
GGGGAGAGGGTGCAAAAACTAAAAACGGCAACCGAAGTTGCCGTTTTGCTTTTACCTTACGCCTGCCATTCGTTTCTTACCAATGAACAGCCAGCCCAATCCCAGGGCAATGAACCACAGCGGCGTGACGATCAGCGCCTGACGGGTGTCATCTTCCAGCGTCAGCAGAACCAGAACGAACGCGAAGAACGCCATGCACACCCAGCACATCAGCTTGCCCAGCGGCATCTTATAGATCGATTTCTCATGCAGATGCGGACGCTGTTTACGATACACCAGGTACGAACAAAGGATGATCGTCCAGACGAACATAAACAGGATCGCCGAAACGGTGGTGATCATGGTGAACGCACCGATAACGCTCGGGTTCACGTAGAGCATTACCACCCCACCCAACAGGCACATGCAGGAGAACGTCAGCCCTTTCGCCGGAACAGCACGCTTAGAGAGCTTCGCGAACGCGCTCGGCGCAACGCCTTCCTGCGCCAGGCCAAACAGCATGCGGCTGGTTGAGAACACACCGCTGTTCGCCGATGACGCTGCAGATGTCAGCACCACGAAGTTAATCAGGCTCGCTGCCGCAGGCAGTCCCACCAGCACGAACAGTTCAACGAATGGGCTCTTGCTTGGCACAACCGAGCTCCACGGCGTCACGGACATAATAATGATCAACGCAAAGACGTAGAACATGATGATACGAACCGGAATGGAGTTGATTGCACGCGGCAGGGATTTTTCAGGGTCTTTGGTTTCCGCAGCGGTGGTTCCGACAAGTTCAATCCCCACAAAGGCAAATACCGCAATCTGGAAGCCGGCAAAGAAGCCGCTGATGCCTTTCGGGAACCAGCCGCCGTCATTCCACAGATGGGTAAACGAAGCCTGCACGCCGGTTGGCGACTGGAAGTGCGTCAGCACCATTACCAGGCCCACCACAATCAGCGCCACAATAGCGACAATCTTGATCATCGCGAACCAGAACTCCATCTCACCGAACATCTTAACGGTGGCGAGGTTGAGGCTCAGCAGCAGAACAATCACCGCCAGCGAAGCGACCCAGTCCGACAGCCCCGGGAACCAGAACTGCGCATAGGCAGTAATGGCGACGACATCCGCCATGCCGGTCACGACCCAGCAGAACCAGTAGGTCCAGCCGGTGAAATAACCCGCCCAGGGACCGAGCAGGTCGGAAGCAAAATCGCTGAAAGATTTGTATTCGAGGTTGGAGAGCAGCAATTCACCCATTGCACGCATCACAAAAAAGAGCATAAAACCGATGATCATATAAACAAAAATGATCGACGGCCCGGCAAGACTGATGGTTTTGCCTGAGCCCATAAACAGCCCGGTACCGATGGCACCCCCGATGGCGATAAGCTGAATATGACGGTTTGTGAGATTGCGCCGTAGCGACTGTTCAGACGTCGCCTCTTCTGTCGCGGCGACTTTGACCTGATCTACCATGTAATTTTCCTGTTTATGCCTGTCTGTGTTGTTAAGGCTCTTCTGGCCTTTAAAAACGTCAAATAAATGACGGTCCCTTTGTAAGGGTTTATCGATATTAGGTAAGAATCGGCGGGATGAATACTATGATTTAGATATTATGTTAATAATATGTTGGAAGTGAGTGTCATATCACTCATACAGCGCGTAACAGCTCACAAAAATACACGCAACAGTTTCGTTTGCAAGATAAAATATTGATTCCGACGTAACTATAGGTTTTAACACTATTTTCCTCTCCCCGGACGGAGAGAGGAAATAAGAAAAGCCGATTACAGGATTTCCAGCAGCTCGACTTCAAACACCAGGGTGCTAAATGGTGGGATGGACGCACCAGCGCCACGCTCACCGTACGCCAGGTTGTGTGGGATAGTCAGTTCCCATTTGGAGCCGACTGGCATCAGGGTCAGAGCCTCAATCCAGCCTGCGATAACGCCGTTAACCGGGAATTCAGCCGGTTCGCCGCGTGCAACAGAGCTGTCGAACACGGTACCGTCGATCAGCTTACCGGTGTAGTGTACGCGAACGTGGTCAGTGCGTGCCGGGATAGCGCCGTCGCCCTGGTTGATCACGCGGAACTGCAGGCCAGACTCGGTGCTGTTCACGCCTTCACGCTCACGGTTCTCTTCCAGATATTTCACGCCTTCTGCCGCCATCTCTTCGAAGCGCGCGCGACGCACAGCGTCCGCACGTTCGTGGATTTCACGCAGCGCACGGTGCACAACATCAACCGGAACGGCTGGCTGTTTGCCTTCCAGCGCGTCAGCGATACCCGCCACCAGCGCTTCTGGTAACAGACCTTCCAGGCCGGATTCGCTCAGTTGCTGTCCTACCTGCAAGCCGATACCGTAACTTGCCTGCGCTTCGATAGTGTCAAAAGTCGGGGTGGTCATGGGTTTTCCTTCCATCACATTTAAAGTAGCGGGCAGCATAGCAGCCATGCCCTTATGGGTAAAACTTTGTCTGAAGTTAAGGTGACAAACTGCGACGAAACAGAAACAATAGAGGTAACCAGGATTAATCCCGAATGGATGTCACGGATGTCGGGTTTGCTACGCCGTTCAGGCAGTTAGCGAACTATACTTCGGAGCACAGGATAAAAAAGACGCGGAGCAGGAGGAGAGCCATGCCCGGGCGATTTGAACTGAAACCTACCCTGGCGAAAATCTGGCATGCGCCGGACAATTTTCGCATTATGGACCCGCTACCTCCTCTGCATCGCAGAGGGATTATCATAGGCGCGCTGCTGGTGATCGTCGGTTTCCTGCTCCCTTCTGGCGGCGATAATGTCGACACCGCACCGGTCACCCGCAATGCGCAACTGGATCTTCAGTCGCAAACGCGCCCGCAGCCTGACACGCAACCCATGCAGACACAGCTTGTGACGCCGTCTAACGATCCGGGACAGGTTGCACCGGTTGAGCCAGAGCCTATTCAGGAAGAACAGCCGCAGGAGCAGGCCGCAGCCCCATCTGAACCCCAGACGCAGCAGCCAACCGGCATTGAGCAGCAATGGCGTTCCTACCGCGTGGAGGCGGGCAAAACGCTTGCTCAGCTGTTCCGCGACCATAACCTGCCGCCAACCGATGTCTATGCGATGGCTCAGGTAGAAGGTGCGGGTAAGCCGCTCAGTAACCTGCAGAACGGCCAGATGGTGCAGATCCGCCAGAATGCCAGCGGCGTGGTCACCGGGCTAACGATTGATACGGGTAATGGCCAACAGGTGCTGTTTACCCGCCAGCCAGACGGCAGTTTTATCAGAGCACGGTAATGGCGTAGGCCGGGTAAGGCGAAGCCGCCACCCGGCACTTTTGTTCTCAGGCACTCCGTTTATTCACCCACCAGATCCCCGAGCAGACCAGCACCAGCGCAATCGCGTATTTAATCTCAAGGATGTTTTCGCCAAGGAAAATAGCGGACAGTACCGTCCCGGCGACGGGAATCACAAAGTTGAACGGGGCAATCATACTGACGCGGTTCACTTTCAGTAGCGCGCTCCACAGGGCGAAGGCGACGGATGAGAGCAACGTCAGATACCCTAATACCGCCACCGCGGTAAGGCTATGCACCTCCAGCGTCCCGCCCGTTGCATATCCCCCTGCCACCAGCGCAAGACCACCAATGCCTAGCTGCCAGCCGGTCATCACCGTGGGATCAACCGTCTGGGAAATCCGTTTGCCGTAAAGCGTGGCGGCGGAGAGGATGAACGCCGCCAGCACCACAAACCCGTCACCATTCCAGACAAAGCGGAAATCACGAATACCACTGTGGAAATTCACCAGCATCACCCCGGCAAACCCCAGAATACAGCCCAGCGTTTTGTTATAGCTGAGCTTGTCGTTGTGGTAGATAAAATGCGCCAGCAGTACGCTGAAGAAGGTGCCGGTGGCGTTCATGATCGAGCCATTAACGCCCGTGGTGTATGCCAGCCCGATATAAAAGAAGGTGTACTGAATGGTGGTCTGCGTCAGTCCCAGGATCGTAAGCTGGCCAAACTGCGTGGGCGTGAGCCTGGCGATGGGTTTACGCTGTGCCAGCGCAAACAGCAGCAGCAGTGCTCCGGCAAACAGAAAACGGTATCCGGCAAAGACGACTTTTGACGGGATATCATCGGTTGCGATCTGAAAGAGTTCATAGCCACTTTTAATGGCCGGGTAAGAGCTACCCCAGAGCAGACAGCAGAGTGTGGCGCAGGCGTAAGCCACATTGCGACGGGCAAAGACAGGCGTAGACAGAGCGGTTTCCATGGCAAATCTCAAAGATAAAATTGCGTTTCATTTTATTATCAGAGAATGCGTCAGGAATCGCGACCATACAAGCTAAAAGAGAGGTTCGTCGGGCTTTAAAAAGCAAAACGCCGGCACAAGGCCGGCGCTTCGACGCGAGCAGAGTAAAAAATTACTCAGCTACAACGTTAACAACCAGTTTAGCGAACACTTCGCTGTGAACCTGGAAGTCAACTTCGTGCTCACCAGTGGTACGCAGAACGCCGTTCGGCAGACGAACTTCGCTCTTAGCCACTTTAACGCCTGCTGCAGAAACTGCATCAGCGATATCGCGGGTACCGATGGAACCGAACAGTTTACCTTCGTCGCCAGCTTTGGAAGCGATGGTAACAGTGCCCAGTGCGTTGATTGCTTCAGCGCGAGCGTTAGCAGCCGCCAGAACGTCAGCCAGTTTGGCTTCCAGTTCAGCACGACGTGCTTCGAAAAACTCTACGTTTTTCTTGGTAGCAGGAACAGCTTTGCCCTGTGGAACCAGGAAGTTACGAGCGTAGCCCGCTTTAACGTTTACCTGATCACCCAGGCTGCCCAGGTTTGCTACTTTATCAAGCAGAATAACTTGCATTACCTTATCCTCTTAAAGTCGTATTAATGGACCGTGCCCGATTACTGATGACGATCAGTGTACGGCAGCAGAGACAGGTAGCGAGCGCGTTTGATAGCGCGAGCCAGCTGACGCTGGTATTTTGCACGAGTACCGGTGATACGGCTTGGGACAATCTTACCGCTTTCGGTGATGTAGTTTTTCAGCGTTGCGATATCTTTATAGTCGATCTCTTGAACGCCTTCCGCGGTGAAACGGCAGAACTTGCGACGACGGAAATAACGTGCCATATGGCTAGTCTCCAGAATCTATCAAATCAATCTGCTCGGCATGCAGAACCATTTTGCTCAGACCGTTCTTTGCCTTGTGGCAAGAGATGAACCCCTGAACGATTACTGCACTACCGACCGTTAAACTGTGAGTAATGGCCTGGTTTTCGTGTCCGCTAATGATAACGGGCATTTGGCACCACGCCTGCCGGTGAAACCCGGCTTCCTCTTGCACAGAACGATGCTCAAGCACGAACTGGCAATGCGGAATTCCTGATGGACTGACCTTTCGAAGGGGAGCCCTGCATACGATGCCGGACAACGCCAGACGGTTGGTCATCAGAAATTACTCTTCAGAATCCCCAGCATCAGAATCATCTGCGGTTTCGTTTGCGAAATCATCGCGACGCTCACGGCGCTCGTCTTTCGCTTTAACCATCGGAGATGCTTCGGTAACTGCGTGTTTGGTACGCATAACCATGCTGCGGATAACGGCATCGTTGAAGCGGAAGGTAGTTTCCAGCTCATCGATCACTTCCTGCGGAGCTTCAACGTTCATCAGAACGTAGTGTGCTTTGTGCAGTTTGTTGATCGGGTAAGCCAGCTGACGGCGGCCCCAGTCTTCCAGACGGTGGATCGTACCTTCTGCACCAGTGATGGCAGCAGAGTAACGCTCGATCATACCCGGAACCTGTTCGCTCTGGTCAGGATGGACCATAAAAACGATTTCGTAATGACGCATCGAATTGCTCCTTACGGATTATTCAGCCTCCTGTCTGGGTCAGCCGAGGCCCGGGGAGGCAAGGAACGTGTTAAAGGTCGGCTGAAAAATTGACGCGTCATAATACTTGCGCCCCCCAGGAAACTCAAGCTGATTGCACAAATAATTCGCACAAACCGCAAAGCTGGTCTAAGTGGGTGATTTAAAATTAACCACATCAGGAAGCGTTGTTTTTTTGAACAACTGCATCAGAAATGGTCACGCATCCTCGCCGGATAAGTGATTACACTTTAATCAGAGACCATATAAATACCGGAGGGGAGCAAACAACCGTCTCACAGCACGCAGTCGTGGAGCGCATATCATGAAAAAAATCGCAATTGCCGTAATGGCTGCGCTTTTGCTCAGTGCAAACGCGATGGCAGCCATCAAGATAGACGGCCGACAGGCCAGAAACATGGATGATGTGCAGAGCTTAGGCGTTATTTACATCAATCACCATTTCGCCACAGAGAGCGAAGCAGATCAGGCGCTTAATAAAGAAACCGATGCTCAGGGGGCAAATTACTACCATGTCATTCTGATGCGTGAGCCCGGCAGCAATGGCAACATGCACGCCAGTGCAGATATTTACCGATAACGCTTTGACGCTAGCACCAGGAAAGCCAACAAAAAGAATATAGCCATCGTTTTACTTGCCCCCTGCCCGGGGGCTTTTTTTTATGAATGGCTCTGAAATACCACCGGTTACAACTGTTTTCGGTATTCCAGAGCACTTATTCACTTCTGCCCGTAATAGGCGTTTGGACCGTGCTTGCGCATGAAATGCTTGTTCATCAGGTAATCATCAATGCCCTGAAGCTGTGGGTTGATGCCGCGAGCGATCCACGCCATGCGTGCCACCTCCTCCATGACTACCGCGTTATGGACAGCGTCATGCGCATCTTTTCCCCAGGCGAACGGACCGTGCTGATAGACCACAATGCCCGGCGTATGCAGCGGTTCGCTCTCACCCAGCGTTTCGATAATGACGTTGCCGGTGTTGAGCTCATACTCGCCTTCCACTTCTGTCTGCGTGAGTGCCCGCGTGCACGGAATGTCACCAAAGAAGTAGTCCGCATGCGTGGTTCCAAGAGCCGGAATGGCCCGCCCCGCCTGCGCCCAGGCTGTGGCATGCGTAGAGTGCGTATGAACTACGCCGCCAAGAGAAGGGTAACGCCGGTAGAGCGCCAGATGGGTGGCTGTATCTGAAGAAGGGCGCCATTTGCCGTCGACAACGTTACCCTCAAGATCAACCACCACCATATCGTCAGGGCTCATGGCGTCATATGCCACGCCGCTAGGCTTAATCACCACGAGTCCCTGCTCTCGGTCGATAGCACTGACGTTTCCCCAGGTGAAGGTCACCAGCCCATAGCGAGGGAGATCCATATTAGCGTCAAAGACCTGCTGCTTAAGCTTAAGCATATTCAGCCTCCAGTAAGCCGGCCCGTGCCATACGTTCCCGTACCCAGTCGCGAGCATTAGTCACTTCACCTGCCGGGTCATCTGACGTTTCGCTCCACATCTCAATCAGGTAAGGTCCGCAATACCCCGCCTGTTTGAGCGTCTGGAAGCACCGTTCGAAATCCACCACCCCGGTGCCGAACGGAACGTTTTTGAATACCCCAGGACGCGTATCTTTGACATGAACCGCGACGATATGGCCCATCCCCGCCAGCAGTTCCATTTGTACGTCGTTATCCCACGCCGACAGGTTGCCGATATCAGGATAGAGCTGGAACCACGGATTGTTCAGGTAATGTGCGTAGCCCAACGCCTTGCTGATCGAGTTCATTAACGGATAGTCCATGATCTCCATCGCCAGCGTCACCTGCGCGCGGCTAGCCATTTCAACGCTCTCTTTCAGGCCATCACGAAAACGACGACGCGTTTCGTCATTGGCTTCCTGATAGTAAACGTCATACCCGGCAAGCTGTATCACGCGAATACCCACATCCTGCGCAAAACGAATGGCTTTACGCATGATCTCCAGCCCCTGCGCGCGCACCGTATCATCTTCACTGCCAAGCGGAAAACGACGGTGGGCACTGAGGCACATAGACGGCACGCGTACGCCCGTTTCGGCGACCGCACTCACCAGCGCCAGACGCAGCTCCTGGCTCCAGTCGAGGCGAGAAAGACGTTCATCGGTCTCATCCACGGACATTTCGACAAAATCGAAGCCCAACTGTTTCGCCAGTTTCAGCCGCTCCAGCCAGCACTCCCCCGCGGGGAGTGCCTTTTCATAGATGCCAAGCGGGACCTGTTTAGACAACATACCCGCTCCTTAGCCCCAAAGCTGAGCGATTGAACGTTTGAACTGACGTGCCGCTTCCACCGGAGACGCGGCATCACGAATGCTGCGACCCGCGATAAAGACGTGAATAGGGATACCTTTAAACAGCGGCAGATCTTCCAGTGCCAGGCCACCGGTAACGGTCACTTTAAAGCCCATGTCAGCAAGACGTTTAATGGCGCTGATATCCGCGTCTCCCCACGCCACGCCGGCGGCCTGCGCATCACGGCTGCGGTGATAAACGACCTGCTGAATGCCAGCATCGCGCCACGCCTGGGCCTGTTCCCAGGTCCAGAAACCGGTCAGTTCAATCTGCACATCGCCGTTGAACTCTTTCGCCACATCCAGCGCGCCTTTCGCGGTGTTGATATCTGCACAGCAGATCACAGTGACCCAGTCGGCATTGGCTTCAAAACACATGCGGGAGAGAATTTTGCCTGCATCGGCAATCTTGGCATCGGCCAGCACGATTTTATGCGGGTAGAGCGCTTTCAGATCGCGAACGGCGCGCACGCCTTCGCCTACGCACAGAATGGTGCCAACTTCAATAATATCCACCTCTTCCGCAATCAAGCGGGTGGTTTCATACGCATCGGACAGAGTCTGGTTATCCAGCGCGACCTGCAACATTGGTAATGACATTTTCAATTCCTTCTTAAACTGCCGCCGCTGTGGCGTTATCAATTAAATCCAGCACTTCCTGCTCAGTGCGGCAGGCGCGTAAACGATCAAAATTCGCTTCGTCATCAAACAGGTTAACGATCTGCATGATGCCAACCTCCTGATGGGTATTGGCATCGACGGCCGCCATGGTGATCAGAATGTCGACCGGGTCGTTATCTTCATGGTTAAACACCAAAGGCGTTTTCAGCGTTACCAGCGCGAAGCCGGTTTTCTTCACGCCCTCTTCCGGGCGACCGTGCGGCATTGCAAGGCCTGGCGCGATGACAAAATAAGGACCATGCTGCGCCACACCATCAAGAATGGCCTGGTAATACCGCGGTTCGACAACATCAGCCTTAACCAGCAGGTCCACGCTCAGCTTGACCGCCTCCTGCCAGGTGCTGGCCTCGGCCTGTAAAAGGATGGAGTTATTCTCTGCCAGCGAATCACGTAGTTTCATGTGGCGTCCTTACTTCACGTCCTGGGGGAAGTGCGCTTTGATCACTTCCAGCAGTTTTGGGCCGAAATCCGCAGGGGAGAGCATGTTGCGTACCCCCACGACATATTTGTTGCCAGAAACGCTAATTTCACCGGCGATATGGGTAGACGCGATGATGATATCGGCGCCGTTCAGTTCACTTTTGTATTCACCCACCGCGCAGCTGTTCACCGTGTGGTCAATGTTTGACTGGGTTAAAAACTGGTCCACTTTCATCTTCATGATCATGGAGCTACCTTGCCCATTGCCACACACAGCCAGGATACGTACGGTCATAATCGAAACTCCTTAGTAAGCAGAAACTTCTGCTGTTTGTTTTTCCGCATCTTCTTCAGCTCGCAGAGAACGGCCAGCGAAGAACATATAAGCCAGAGCAATCAGGATGATGACGGCCATAAAGACCAGCCCGACGGACGCAAAACCCTGCATCATTGGCGGTGCCAGGATTGACCAGTCCGCCATGCCCATCCAGGCGCTCATGCCGGTGAGCTTGACCGCCCACACGCAACCGAAGATCTCCACCATGCCCATCACCAGACAGATCTTGAGCGCCGCGCGCCAGCCGCCAAAGTGGTTAGCAAAGACGCCAATGGTGGCGTTGGAGAAGAACATTGGGATAAAGCCAGGAATAATCAGAATGGATGAGCCGCAGCCGACCAGAATGCCTACCGCAATCAGCTGGCCGATGGTGCCCCACATGAAGCCCCAGACCACCGCGTTTGGCGCAAAGCTGTAGATAGCCGCACAGTCAATGGCCAGCACCGCACCAGGAATCAGGCGTTGGGAGATCCCATTAAAGGCTTCAGACAGTTCGGCAACAAACATACGGACGCCCTGGGTAATGATGAAAATGGCTACCGCGAAGGAGAAACCGGTCTGCAGGATATAAACCGTCCAGTGCGTTTTCCCCGCCATCGCCTGTACTACATCAATCCCGAAGGAGAGCAGAATGGCGCCGAAGAAGATGGTCATCACAATGGCGGTTGAGACGATGTTGTCGTGGAAGATATTCAGCCAGCCCGGCAGCTTGAGATCTTCTACGCTGTCCTCTTTTTTACCCAGGTACGGTGCGACCTTGTAAGCGAGCCAGGCGGCGAATTGCTGCTGATGGCCGATGGAGAAACCGCAGCCGTCGGTGACCTCCTGCGTCGGCTTGTACATCATGTTGGAGGTGATACCCCAGTAGAGCGATACCAGCACGGCGGTGCAGATAATCGTGGTCCACATGGGGTAGCCGAAGATATAGAGAGACACCGCAATCAGCCCGGCCTGCTGGAACATAATGTGGCCAGTCAGCATGATGGTGCGGATGCCGGTAATGCGGCGCAGCAGAACGTAAATGATGTTCAACGCCAGCGCGAGCAGTACCGCGTAACCCACCCAACTGTAAGCATCTCCCATGCGGTCAATGGTGGCCATCATCGACGCGTAGGTGTCAGAGATGGCGCCGTTGATGCCATACACCTCCGACATCTTCGCAACCACAGGCTTAAAGGTGCTGGTCAGAATGCCTGAACCCGCCTGCAGCAGCATGAAACCGATGATGGTTTTGATTGTGCCTTTGATGATGACGCTGACGCTTTTGCGCAGAAGGATGTAGCCCAGGCACGTCACGATACCCAGCAAAAGCGGGGCGTTAGTCATTACCTGATTAAAGAACACGGTAAAGACGTTGTAGAGGATCTCCATAACTCTCTCCAGAAATGAGAACACGAGGGGGTAATCCCTGTTCGGTTGGTGCCATCACTCTATTAATCACAAATAATCACCACAAGATTGCATTTGATTATTTGTGACGTATCACGCAAATTATTTCCATGGTGTTAGTAATGATTTTCACTACCGATTCTCACGCATAAATTATTTCTTATAATTCATACAATTAATCATTGATAGCGGATATTCCAACAACGTAGAAATGGATTATATGTGACATGGCGAAGATAAATTTCCTCAATTTACTCGTTGCAAACCGATTCAAAGAGTGCCAGCATTAATCACAAAAAATCACCAAATGATTACTTTTGATTAAACCAGGAGTCAAAACGATGAGTAAAGTGAACACCATCACCCGTGAATCATGGATTCTGAGCACCTTCCCGGAATGGGGCAGTTGGCTGAATGAAGAGATTGAGCAGGAACAGGTTGCTCCTGGTACGTTTGCAATGTGGTGGCTGGGTTGCACCGGCATCTGGTTGAAATCCGAGGGTGGCGCCAATATTTGCGTTGATTTCTGGTGCGGTACCGGCAAACAGAGCCACGGCAATCCGCTGATGAAAAAAGGTCATCAGATGCAGCGCATGGCAGGTGTCGAAAAATTGCAGCCGAACCTGCGTACCACGCCGTTTGTTCTTGATCCTTTTGCCATTCGCCAGATCGACGCCGTCCTTTCCACCCACGATCATAACGATCACATCGATGTAAACGTGGCGGCAGCGGTGATGCAAAACTGCGCGGACGACGTGCCGTTTATCGGGCCGCAGACCTGCGTGGATCTCTGGATTGGCTGGGGCGTGCCGAAAGAGCGCTGCATCGTCATGAAGCCAGGCGACGTGGTGAAAATTAAAGACATTGAAATCCATGCGCTGGACGCCTTTGACCGCACCGCGCTGATCACCCTGCCTGCTGACCAGAAAGCCGCAGGCGTCCTGCCAGACGGCATGGATGAGCGAGCAGTGAACTATCTGTTTAAAACCCCCGGCGGTTCCCTGTACCACAGCGGTGATTCTCACTACTCCAACTACTATGCGAAGCATGGTAACGAGCATCAGATTGACGTGGCGCTGGGCTCCTACGGCGAGAACCCACGCGGCATCACCGACAAAATGACTAGCGCCGATATGCTGCGCATGGCGGAAGCACTGAACACCAAAGTGGTGATTCCTTTCCACCACGATATCTGGTCAAACTTCCAGGCCGATCCGCAGGAAATCCGCGTATTGTGGGAGATGAAAAAAGACCGTCTGAAGTATGGCTTCAAGCCATTTATCTGGCAGGTAGGCGGCAAGTTCACCTGGCCGCTGGACAAAGACAATCTCGAGTATCACTACCCACGCGGTTTCGATGATTGCTTCACCATTGAGCCAGACCTGCCATTCAAGTCATTCCTCTGATTGTGAAACCCCATCGCCAGACCTTGCGTCTGGCGATTTCATATTTATTTTAGTAATTTCACGCTATTTCAAATATCATCTTTTCAAATCAATTCTTATCGGAATAGCTCATGACGGAAGCGCAACGGCATCAAATATTACTGGAACTCCTGGCGCAAACAGGGTTTATCACCGTCGAGAAAGTGATCGAACGTTTAGGGATTTCCCCCGCGACGGCACGACGAGATATCAACAAGCTGGATGAGAGCGGTAAGCTGAAAAAAGTCCGTAACGGCGCGGAAGCCATCAGCCAGCAGCGCCCCCGCTGGACGCCGATGAACATCCATCAGGCGCAAAACCACGATGAAAAAGTGCGCATTGCCAGAGCCGCATCACAGCTGGTCAACCCGGGTGAGAGCGTGGTGATCAACTGCGGCTCCACGGCATTTCTGCTGGGCCGCGAGATGTGCGGTAAACCGGTGCAAATCATCACCAACTATCTGCCGCTGGCTAACTATCTTATCGATCAGGAACATGAAAGCGTGGTGATCATGGGCGGCCAGTATAATAAGAGCCAGTCCATTACCCTCAGTCCCCAGGATAGCGAAAACAGCCTCTATGCCGGGCACTGGATGTTTACCAGCGGCAAAGGCCTGACCGCGGACGGGCTCTACAAAACCGACATGTTAACCGCGATGGCAGAGCAAAATATGCTTAACGTCGTGGGCAAGCTCGTCGTACTGGTCGATAGCAGCAAAGTCGGCGAGCGAGCTGGCATGTTGTTCAGCCGCGCCGAACAGATTGACATGGTGATCACCGGCAAACATGCCAATCCAGAGATCCTGCAGAAGCTGGAAGATCAGGGCGTCAAAATTCTGCGCGTTTAAAGATGCTGGCGGAAAAAGTCCACCGTCGCGTCCAGCGCCGCTGGCGTGATACGGTGGCGAACTCCCGCTTCCCACAGACAGGTCAGGTTGCCGTCCAGCCCTTCGCGCTGTAGTGCCTGCTGGAGACGGAAGGTTTCGCCAGGGGGCACCACATCATCCGCGTCACCATGCCACAACAGCAACGGGCGATCGGCCAGACGCGGTAACGCCCGGGTCACTTCCCATTCGGCCAGCAACGCATCAATCTCCGTCGCGTCTTGCGGTGGAAACAGCGTTTTTGACAATGACGTAAAATAGCCCGAGCCCATCAGGCACGCCACAGAGGTCACCTCAGGATGACGAGCCATGATCCCGAGCGCCGTCATTCCCCCCATCGATGCGCCGGCCACCGACAGCCGTTGATCCGCCACCAGCCCCGCCTGGTAAAGCGCATCGCGCAGCCCGGCAAATTCGCTCAGGCTACCGTGCAAAATCTGCCAGAACTGCCCCAGTCGCACCTGTTCATCACCCGTAAAACGTGCACCGTGATCGGGTGCATCCGGCATCACAACCCGAAAACCGGCCTGCGCCAGCGCCACCGCAAAATAGCTGTAAACCAGCTTCGATGAAGTAAAGCCGTGATAAAAAATCACAACAGGCAGCGGGTGTGCACTTTTTCCCGCAGGGATAGCGTGTAATATTTCATGATTGCCGAGGCGGCGAGTTTCAATTTCAATCATTGTCGACCCTGTGCTGATGAATGATTCATAATGTTGAGAACTGGATTACGCTTTCACGATATTTTCATTCGAAATATACGTACCAGATAACACTTCGGGAACATTCCCCCAAAACTAAATTCGCAGACAACTACACTATGGCTATCAGGAAACGAGATATGGTTATGCGCAGGTTTGCTACTTTATTGTTGCTGGTTCTGCTCAGTGGCTGTAGTGCACTACAGGGGACACCGCAACCCGCTCCCCCGGTCGCCAACCATCCGCAGGAGATTCGTCGTAATCAGACGGAAGGATTACAACGAATGGGTACCGTCTCCGCGCTGGTTCGCGGATCCCCGGATGACGCAGAGGAGTCAATAAAGGCGCAAGCTGCCGCCGCCAAAGCAGATTATTACGTCATCATTATGATCGATGAAACCATCATTACGGGACAGTGGTATTCACAGGCTATTTTGTACCGTAAATAACGATCTTCATTTGAACGACATTTACACTGCTTTGCGTCCATAGACATTTTCCTGTCCACAATAAACTCCATGCCCGCGACAATGGAAGTGAGTTTATTTGCGAAGGAGTGCCCGGCGGATACCGGAGAAATGTGAAATGGAGCTGACAATGAAACGAACTCTTGCTTTGACCTCTCTGTTGCTCTCAGTAGGCCTTGTGAGCACGACTGCACAGTCAGCAGAATTCGCCAGTGCTGATTGCGTCACTGGCCTTAATGAAATTGGCCAGATCTCCGTCAATAACATTTCGGGGAGCCCGCAAGATGTTGAACGTGTCGTGGCACTAAAAGCCGATGAACAGGGCGCTTCCTGGTATCGAATTATTCAGATGCAGGAAGATAACCGCAGCGATCATTGGCGCGTACAGGCTATTCTCTACGTCTAATCACCTCCGATAAAAGCCACTTATTTTTAGTGGCTTTTCGTTTTTGCAAATTTTTTATCTTCTTTCAACCCCATTAAAAACAATTTGATAACATTTTGTTACATTATTTAAGTAAATGTTAGCTCTGTCCTGCCGTTGAAAAGCCATACCTTTTCAATAATGAGCAATTTATGATCACCTTTTTTCGCCGTGCGGGTCTGGGCGCAAAGCTATCGCTTCTTACCGGCGTGAGTGTCGCCACGCTGTTTCTGCTTTTCACTTTTCTGCTCAGCCATAAAGCCAGCCAGCAGCTTGAAGCCCTTGCGGTAGAAGACCTGCATAACCAGTCCACCGGTATGGTTGATATGGTACAGATGTTTAACACCAGTCTGAGCGAAGAGGTCGAGAGCTATACCCGGCTGTTCACCACCTTTTTACCGCAGCCTTTGAGCGTCGACAGCAGTCAATTCCAGACCATTAACGGGCTTAGCGTTCCCCTTCTGAAAGGGAGTGAAACGGGCCTGCATGAAAACAATGCACTTTCTGACGACTTCCTGACGCGTACAGGGGCAATCTCGACCCTGTTTGTGCGTAGCGGTAATGACTTTGTCCGTGTCGCCACCTCCCTGCGCAAAGAGAACGGCGATCGGGCAATGGGTACCGTTCTGGACACAGCCAGTCCGGCCTATGCGGCCGTCACCAAAGGCGAGGTCTATCGCGGTCTGGCGTTGCTGTTCGGTAAGCGCTATATCACCCAGTATCAGCCGTTCAAAAACGCAGAAGGCCAGGTCATTGGGATCATTTTTGTTGGTGTGGATATCACCCACTCCTGGAACGTGATGCGCGAAAAAATCCTCAATCGTCGTTTAGGTGACAGCGGACACTTCTTCGTGCTGGATCGCAGCAACGGTAAAACGCGCGGACAGTTCCTGTTCCACTCGAACCGGGAAGGCCAGCTTCCTGAGTGGGACAGCGCCACCCAGCAGCAGTTGCTGAGCAATACCCCGGGCACGCTGGAACGCACAAGTGAGGATGGTCGCATACTGAAAATGGCCTACACGCCGCTGCCAGGCTGGAACTGGACCATAGTGGGGGAAGTGGATAAATCGGTGCTGCTCTCAAGCGTCACCACGATGCGGGATCGCTTCCTGCTGGCAGGCGTGGCGCTGTCAGTCCTGTTTGCCGCGCTGTTTGTCATCATCATTCGTCGCATGCTGACGCGTCCGCTGCGTAACGTCATTCACCTTGCCCGACAATATGCGGCAGGCGATCTGCGTGCCAGCCTGTCCGTTACCCGCCAGGATGAGGTTGGCCAGCTTATCGACGCCATCAACGGGATCGGCGGCGGTCTGCAAAAGATTGTCCTGCAGGTACGCGAGGCCGCAGGCGAGATCCATCTGGGCACTAACGCCCTGGCCTCTGATACTGGTGAGATCTCAGAGCAGATCAACAAACAGGCCAGTAGCGTTGAAGAGACCTCCGCGAGTATGGAACAACTCGCTGCAACCGTGCAGCAAAACGCGGCCAATATGGAACAGACGCAGCAGCTGGTGGGGGAAACCTCACGCGCGGTGCATCAGGGGGGCGAGACGGTGACGAACGCAGTCTCCACCATGGACGATATTCGCGACGCCTCAAAGCGCATCGAGGACATCACGCGTGTGATTGAGTCGATTGCTTTCCAGACTAACATTCTGGCGCTTAATGCAGCGGTTGAAGCAGCACGCGCCGGCGAACACGGAAAAGGGTTTGCTGTGGTCGCGCAGGAAGTGCGCGCCCTGGCGGCACGCAGCGCTAATGCGGTGAAAGAGATTGAGCAGTTGATTGGCGACACGCTGAACAAGGTGAGTGAAGGCCATGCGCTCTCAGAGCAGACGCGTCTGGCGATGGATGCCATCATCGCGCACATCGATAACATCAACCAACTGGTGACCGAGATTAACCATGCATCCCGCGAACAGTCGGCGGGGATCCGTCAGGTGAATCTGGCCATGACCCATATTGGTGAAGCCTCCCACATCAACGCCGATCGCGTCTCGCGCAGCGAGCAAACCGCACAATCACTGCGCGAGAAAGGGTCGCACCTCACTCAACTGGTGAGCCTGTTCCAGCTTAAAAACTAGCCTACCCTGCCCGTGGCGCGTAGCAGAAGATCGCTTTGAACCTGCTCTGTCATCAGCGTGCCGCCACGGGTATCCAGCATCATGCGGCACCAGGCCTGCGCGACGGGCGGAGAGGCGTGCCGCAGCATCTGGCTTCCGGCGCCCAGCAGGAATAGCTGATGCGCAATCTCCCGCCCCTGCGCCTCCTGCGGTTTACGCAGTTTTTGCTGCAACTGCCGCCAGCTGCGATCGAAGTGTCTGTCCTGACCTTTCACCTGCGCAAAATCCTCTGCCAGCAGATCGAACATACCCGGCTGCTTCGCCAGAACGCGCAGAACATCCAGACACATGATGTTCCCTGAGCCTTCCCAGATGCTATTCACCGGCATCTCGCGATACAGACGGGGGAGTTCACTCTCCTCGCAGTACCCGATGCCGCCCAATACCTCCATCGCCTCTGCCACGAACGGGATACCCGCTTTGCAGACGCTGAATTTCGCGGCTGGCGTGAAAAGCCGCGCCCAGGCCGCCTCCTGCGGATCGGCGCGTTTATCCCACGCCCGGGCAAGACGAAACAGCAGCGCCGTTTGCCCCTCCAGCACCAGCGCCATGCGGCTCAGGACGTCGCGCATCAGTGGCTGATCGATGAGGTTTTTCCCGAACGTCTGCCGCTGATGGGCGTGGTACAGCGCCACGGATAATGCCCGACGCATCAACCCATGGCTGCCCAGAGCGCAGTCAAAACGCGTTAACCCGCCCATGCGAAGGATCTGTCGTACCCCTTCCCCCTCTTCCCCTAACAGCCAGCCGGACGCATCCAGAAACTCCGCTTCACTGCTGGCGTTAGAGCGGTTGCCGAGCTTGTCTTTCAGCCGCTCCAGGCGCACGGCGTTGCGCTGCCCGTCAGGCAAAAAGCGAGGAACAAAAAAGCAGGACAACCCGCCTTTCGCCTGCGCCAGCACCAGATGCGCATCGCTTTGTGGCACGGAGAAAAACCACTTGTGTCCCACCAACCGGTAGCTGCCGTCGCTGCACTTTTCCGCTTTAGTGGTGTTGCTGAGTACGTCCGAGCCGCCCTGTTTTTCCGTCATCCCCATGCCGATCAGCAGGCCGCGCTTTTGGGCTCCAGGGGCAAGGTGAGGATCATAACGATCGCTCAGTAGCGGCGTGAGCCAGTTCTGGAAAGGTTCAGGGAGCGCCTGTTGCAGCAGCGGCGTGGCGGCAAACGTCATGGTCACGGGGCACAGCGTTCCGGCCTCAACCTGAGCATGCAACACGAAGCGCGCGGCGCGAGCGACAAAGGAGCCTTTACGCGCCTCCTCTTCCCACGCCAGGTTATGCACCCGGTTAGCGCACAGCCCCTGCATCAGAAGATGCCAGGCGGGGTGAAAACGGACATCATCCAGCCGCTCACCGGTGGGGTCATAGCGAAGTAACTCCGGCGGATTGACGTTCGCCAGCCTGCCAAGCTCCAGCGACTCCGCCGTACCTAACTGCTGGCCGATACTGGCCAGCAACTCGCTATCCCACTCCGCGCCTTCGCGGGCAACCGCGTCACGCAGGGCACAATCAGAGAGAAAAAGGTTGCTGTTCGAAAGCGGTGCGGGTTGGTTAAAAACGGTATGTGTTTGCCAGTGCATGCTGTCTCCCTCCTTCAGTGGCAATGAAGATAAGTATGGACAGACCCTGTGCACGCTGCATGGGAGTAAGGTCACACGGTAGCGATCCCGCTGATATCATTCGTGAAATAGCTCACAGAACATAAGAATAAACTATTTCATCACTTCACTTTTATTGAATAATTTATTCTTACCCCTTTCAGTGAGGAAAGTTATGCAACCGAATGCGCATAAGCGTGCGTTAATTGCAGGCTCCATTGGTAATTTCATCGAATGGTATGAGTTTGCGGTCTACGGCTTTCTGGCCACCGTGATTGCGAAAAACTTCTTCCAGCTTGAAGGCGAGTCGGGGCTGACCAGCCTGATCCTCACCTACGCCTCGTTTGCCATCGCTTTCTTTTTCCGCCCACTGGGGGCGGTGGTATTTGGCCGCATCGGCGACCGGATTGGCCGCAAACCGACGCTGATTATTGTGCTGGTGCTGATGACACTCGCCACCGCCGCCATCGGTGTTGTGCCAGTCTATGCCAGCATCGGTATCGCTGCGCCGCTGATCGTTACGTTGCTGCGCATCCTGCAGGGATTGTTCGCGGGGGGTGAGTACGGTGGTGCGGTTTCCTTGATGACGGAATTTGCACCACGCGGTAAACGTGGTCTGTATGGTGCATGGCAATCGTTCACGGTGGCGCTGGGGCTATTAGCGGGCGCGGGTATTGTCGCCTTGCTTTCTGCCTTACTGACACCGGAAGCCCTGCATGACTGGGGCTGGCGTATCCCATTTTTCCTGGCCCTGCCTATGGGGGTGGTGGCGCTCTGGTTGCGGGTGAGTATGGAAGAGACGCCGAGCTTCGTGCAGCAGCAGGAAAAACCGCTGATCGCGCAGGCCAGTACCGTCGCCACAATTAAAGCGATCGTGATGGGAATTGGCCGGGTGATGGTCTGGTCGGCGGCGGGATATACCTATCTGGTGATTATGCCGACCTATCTGCAATCGGCACTGCACACCGGATTTAACCAGGCACTGTTGATAGCCGTGATTTCGAATGTCGGCTTTGCGCTCACCATTATTCCGTCGGGGATCCTGAGCGACAGGATTGGCCGCCGCACGGTGATGCTTATCGCCACCGCGTTACTGCTGATCCTCGCCCTGCCGCTGCTGAAAATTCTGCAGGCGGAGTCCAGTACCCTCGCGGTAAAAGCGATCGTGGTATTGATAGCTGGCGGACTGGTGGGCATGCTGGCAGGTCCAGGGCCGGCAATGCTCTCAGAGATGTTCCCGACGCGTGTACGCTATACCGGGCTTGGTCTGGCGTATTCCTTGTCGAATGCCATTTTCTCGGGGTGTGCGGGGCTTATTATTACCGGGTTGATTAAGGAGACGGGAAACCTCGACATTCCGGCATATTACGTCATGGCGACGGCGGTGGTGAGTATTGTGGCGCTGATGACGCTCAGGAAGGATGACCATTTGCGGGCGTTGGAGGAGTAAGGCTGTCACCGTCTGGTGCCCTCACCCACCGGGAGAGAGATAAAACACAAAAGGCCGTCCACAGGACGGCCTTGCTGTTTATTCGCCGCGCTGACGTACCGCTTCAAACAGGCAAATACCCGTTGCAACAGAAACGTTCAGGGACGACACGCTGCCCGCCATCGGGATGCTGATCAGCTCGTCGCAGTGCTCACGCGTCAGGCGACGCATGCCTTCACCTTCCGCACCCATTACCAGCGCCAGACGGCCGGTCATTTTGCTCTGATACAGAGTATGATCCGCTTCACCGGCGGTACCGACGATCCAGATATTCTCTTCCTGCAGCATACGCATGGTGCGCGCCAGGTTGGTGACGCGGATCAGCGGAACGTTTTCCGCTGCACCGCAGGCCACTTTCTTCGCCGTTGCGTTCAGTTGTGCAGAACGATCTTTCGGTACGATCACCGCGTGCACGCCCGCCGCATCGGCGCTGCGCAGGCACGCGCCGAGGTTGTGCGGATCGGTCACGCCATCCAGGATCAGGAAGAACGGGTTATCCAGTGCAGCGATCAAATCCGGCAGATCGTTTTCCTGATACTGACGGCCTGGCTTCACGCGGGCAATAATCCCCTGGTGAACCGCGCCTTCACTTTTCTCATCCAGGAACTGGCGGTTGGCCAGCTGGATCACCACGCCCTGCGCTTCCAGTGCGTGGATCAGCGGCATCAGACGTTTGTCTTCACGCCCTTTCAGAATGAACACTTCCTGAAAACGCTCCGGTGCGCGCTCCAGCAGGGCCTGCACCGCGTGGATGCCGTAAATCATTTCACTCATTGATGATTCTCATAAAAGGTATTTCCCCCTCTCCCCAGTGGGGAGAGGGTCAGGGTGAGGGGAGAATTTACTCCGCCTGCTGTTTCTTCGCTGCACGCTTCGCTTTGGTCGCAGCAGCAATTTTCTGCGTTTTCGCGGACGGCTTTTTCGCCTTGCGAGCCTCTTTCTTCGCCGCTTTTGGCTTCTGCTTTTTCTCACCGCGGAAGGCGCTGTCTGGCTCGAAGTTCACTTTCTTACCCGCCTGACGACGTTTGCCGCTCGCGTTGCCGTTACCGCCTTTTTTCGCCTTCTCACGCGCGGTTTTACCTACGTTGCGCGGCGCGCGCTCGCTGGAGATCAGACTGAAGTCAATCTTACGCTCGTCCATGTTGACGGCTTCGACTTTGACTTCCACCCGGTCGCCAAGGCGATAGGTCTGTCCACCCGACTCACCAATCAGGCGCTGTCCAACCTGGTCGAAACGATAATAGTCGTTATCGAGGCTGGAGACATGCACCAGACCGTCGATAAACAGCTCGTCAAGGCGAACAAAGAAACCAAACCCGGTCACGCTGGCGATAACACCTTTGAAAATGTTACCGACCTGATCCAGCATAAAGTCGCATTTCAGCCAGTCAGAGACTTCGCGCGTCGCTTCATCGGCACGGCGTTCGGTCATGGAACAATGCTGGCCAAGCTGCAGCATCTCTTCCATTGAATAGTGGTACCCGCCGGTTTCAGTCGTGTTCCCTTTATGGCCCTGCTCCTGCGCCAGCAGATACTTGATCGCACGGTGCAAAGACAGGTCCGGATAACGGCGGATCGGCGATGTAAAGTGCGCGTAAGACTGCAGCGCCAGACCGAAGTGACCACGGTTTTCCGGATCGTAAATTGCCTGCTTCATGGAGCGCAGCAGCATAGTCTGCAGCATTTCTGCATCCGGACGATCGCCAATGGATTCCAGCAGCTCAGCATAATCGCGCGGCTCTGGCTTGTTACCGCCAGGCAGCTCCAGACCGAGTTCAGCCAGTACGGAGCGGAACGCAGTAATGGCTTCCGTAGACGGTTTATCGTGGATACGGAACAGCGCCGGCTCTTTAGCTTTCTCGACAAAACGGGCCGCCGAGATGTTCGCCAGGATCATACACTCTTCGATCAGCTTATGCGCATCGTTACGCTGGGTCTGTTCAATACGCTCAATGCGGCGTTCAGCGTTGAAAATGAACTTCGCCTCTTCGCTCTCAAACGAGATCCCGCCACGCTCTTCACGCGCCTGATCCAGCGTTTTGTAGAGGTTATGCAACTCTTCGATGTGCTTCACCAGCGGCGCATACTGTTCACGCAGATCCTGATCGCCCTGCAGCATATGCCAGACCTTGGTGTAGGTCAGACGTGCATGGGAGCTCATTACCGCTTCGTAGAATTTATAACCGGTTAAGCGACCTTTACTGGAGATGGTCATCTCGCAAACCATACACAGGCGATCAACCTGCGGGTTCAGGGAACAGAGGCCGTTGGAGAGCACTTCCGGCAGCATCGGTACCACCTGAGACGGGAAGTAAACCGACGTACCACGGCTGCGCGCTTCGTTATCGAGCGGCGTATGGGGACGAACGTAATAGCTCACGTCGGCGATAGCAACCCACAGACGCCAGCCGCCGCCACGTTTTTTCTCGCAGTATACGGCGTCATCGAAGTCGCGGGCATCTTCACCATCAATGGTGACCAGCGGCAAACTGCGGAGATCCACGCGTCCCGCTTTGGACTCTTCCGGCACCTCTTCCTTCAGACCCACAATCTGCTCTTCAACCGCTTTTGGCCAGATGTAAGGGATCTCATGCGTACGCAGGGCCATATCAACAGCCATGCCGGTACCCATGTTATCGCCCAGCACTTCGACGATTTTACCTACCGCTTTGGTGCGACGCGTTGGACGTTGGGTAAGTTCCACTACTACCACAAAGCCCATGCGCGCGCCCATCACCTCTTCAGGCGGGATCAGGATATCGAAGCTCAGACGGCTGTCATCCGGTACCACAAAGCCTACACCGGCATCGGTAAAGTAGCGGCCAACGATCTGGCTGGTTTTTGGCACCAACACGCGAACCACGCGTGCTTCGCGGCGGCCTTTACGATCGGCACCCAGCGGCTGCGCCAGGATCTGGTCGCCGTGAATACACATCTTCATCTGTTCGGATGAGAGGTAGAGGTCGTCTTTGCGGCCCTCTACGCGCAAAAAACCGTAACCGTCGCGGTGACCAATGACGGTCCCTTTCAACAGGTCGAGGCGTTCTGGCAGCGCATAGCACTGGCGGCGGGTAAAGACCAGTTGCCCGTCGCGCTCCATGGCGCGCAGGCGGCGGCGAAGGGCTTCAGTTTGCTCTTCACCTTCAATGTTTAATTCAACAGCAAGTTCTTCACGATTGGCGGGTTTTTCGCGTTTTGTTAAGTGTTCAATGATGAACTCGCGGCTGGGGATAGGATTCGCGTATTTTTCAGCTTCGCGTTCCTGGAAAGGATCATGTGACATATCGGTTCCTCCGTTGTCAGCTCCGGTGGAAATTTTCTTCATTCCACCAGCAATAATTTATAAAGCGGTTGATTCTCTTCAGCCAAATCGGCCAGCGTGTAGTAATCCAGTTCCTTAAGAAAACTTTGCACGGCCAGAGAAAGCGCCTGTTTCAGGCGACAAGCGGGTGTAATGTGGCAGAACTCACTGCTGCAGTTCACCAGAGACAAAGGCTCCAGTTCACGCACCACATCCCCAATACGAATACTTTGCGCCGGTTTACCGAGACGGATCCCACCATTTTTCCCGCGGACGGCAGCAACGTATCCGGCACGACTAAGTTGATTGATTATTTTGACCATATGATTACGGGACACGCCGTAGACCTCTGTCACTTCAGAGATACTGGTCATTTTCCCATCGGGTAACGACGCCATGTAGATTAGCGCGCGTAAGCCGTAATCGGTGAAACTTGTTAACTGCACATCAACCTCAGGAAAAAAGGGAAAACGCGGTAAAACCGCAGAGATATTCATTAATGATGATAAACCAGCCAGATAGTTAGGGGCTAATTTATTTGACAGACGGGGCGAAAAAGCGGATATCCAGGAGCGGTCGCCGGATGGCGCTACGCTTATCCGGCCTACGGGTTTCCCCGCAGGCCAGCAGTCACGAAGATTATGCGTCGAACGGGTCGCGCAGAATCATCGTTTCAGTACGATCCGGGCCGGTAGAGATAATGTCGATCGGCACTTCGGTCAGTTCTTCAATGCGCTTGATGTAATCCAGCGCCGCCTGCGGCAGGCCGCTACGCTCTTTCACACCGAAAGTGGTCTCAGACCAGCCTGGCATGGTTTCGTAGATTGGCTCGATACCTTCCCAGTCGTCAGCAGCCAGCGGAGTGGTGGTCACTTCACGGCCATCTGGCATGCGGTAGCCGACGCAGATTTTCACCTCTTTCAGGCCGTCCAGGACGTCCAGTTTGGTCAGGCAGAAGCCAGACAGGGAGTTGATCTGCACTGCACGACGCACAGCCACTGCATCCAGCCAGCCGGTACGACGACGACGACCGGTGGTCGCGCCAAACTCGTTACCCTGCTTGCACAGGAACTCGCCGGTTTCATCAAACAGCTCGGTCGGGAATGGACCCGCACCTACACGAGTGGAGTACGCTTTGATGATGCCCAGAACGTAATCCACATAACGTGGACCCAGGCCAGAGCCGGTCGCCACGCCACCTGCGGTGGTGTTAGAGGAGGTTACGTACGGATAGGTACCGTGGTCGATATCCAGCAGCGTACCCTGCGCACCTTCGAACATGACGAAATCGCCACGCTTGCGCGCCTGGTCCAGCAGATCGGACACATCAACTACCATGCCGGTCAGAATGTCTGCAATCGCCATGACATCATCCAGCACTTTCTGGTAGTCAACAGCGTCTGCTTTGTAGAAGTTCACCAGCTGGAAGTTGTGATATTCCATCACTTCTTTCAGTTTTTCAGCGAAGGTGGCTTTATCGAACAGGTCGCCCACGCGCAGACCGCGACGAGCCACTTTGTCTTCATAAGCCGGGCCGATACCACGACCGGTGGTGCCGATCGCTTTAGCGCCACGCGCTTTTTCACGCGCAACGTCCAGCGCCACGTGATAATCAAGGATCAGCGGGCAGGCTTCGGAGAGCAGCAGACGCTCGCGAACCGGGATACCACGGTCTTCCAGACCTTTCATCTCTTTCATCAGCGCAGCCGGAGACAGCACTACGCCGTTACCGATGATGCTGGTGACGTTTTCGCGGAGAATGCCTGATGGAATAAGATGGAGGACGGTTTTTTCACCGTTGATTACGAGAGTATGGCCTGCGTTGTGACCGCCCTGGTAGCGTACAACATATTTAGCCCGTTCAGTCAGAAGATCAACAATCTTCCCTTTACCTTCGTCACCCCATTGGGTGCCCAGTACGACGACGTTGTTACCCATTTTTTTCAAAATCACCGTTTGCTTAAAAATGGATTCTACCATCGCTTTTTCAGATATACAGCACTTTTTGACCCCAAAATATGCCAAAACCGATCACTTTTTGATCAGCCAATCGTTTTCCTCAACATGTAGTAGATAACAATGCCAGCAACCACAAGACCGCCGCCGAATCGGCGCAAAATATTATCCGGCAACTGGCTCAGGGTGGCGATCATGCGACGCCAGGCGCGCGGATAGAGCATCGGGCCCAGGCCTTCCAGGACTAAAACCAGCGCCAGTGCCAGCCAGATCGTTGAATTCATTTTTAATCCTTATAAAAGAAAACCACCGCTCCGTTAAGAGCGGTGGTTTGAATACTCAAACGAGACTGAGTTTATCGCGTTGCGTTAGTCGGCGTCTTCATATAACGGAAGAAATCGCTGTCCGGGCTGAGCACCATCACATCCTGGTTGCTCTGGAAGCTATTCTCGTAAGCACGCAGGCTACGGATAAAGGCGTAGAAGTCTGGATCCTGGCTAAACGCATCGGCGAACAGTTTCGCGGCTTCCGCATCACCTTCACCACGCAGGATACGGCCCTGACGCTCAGATTCCGCCAGCGTCTTGGTCACTTCGTAATCCGCGGCCGCACGCAGTTTTTCCGCTTCTTCCTGACCCTGTGAACGGTGACGACGGGCTACCGCTTCACGCTCGGCGCGCATACGGTTGTAGATCGCCTCAGACACTTCCGCCGGCAGGTTGATCTGCTTAATACGCACATCCACCACTTCGATACCCAGCGCAGCCATACTGTTCGGGTTGATTACAGGCACTTTACCATTGGTTTCAGCCTGAACACGTTCCGCCGCTTTAGCAATTGCATCGTCCGCAGCTGGCGTTTCAACTTCGTCTTCCGTACCCGCGGTGCCGGAGTTCAGCGCATCGCGCACTTCCAGCGTCAGACGACCACGAGAGTCGGTCACGATGTCTTTCACATCCAGACGACCAATTTCAGAACGCAGACGGTCAGAGAATTTACGTTTCAACAGCACTTCCGCCTGAGAAACATCACCGCCGCCTGTTGCCAGGAAGTAACGGCTGAAATCACTGATACGCCACTTGATATAAGAGTCAACGATCAGGTCTTTCTTCTCTTTGGTCACGAAACGGTCGGCCTGGTTATCCATGGTCTG
This sequence comes from Enterobacter cloacae complex sp. OE43NF, assembly GCF_023544405.1. Classification (NCBI taxonomy): domain Bacteria; kingdom Pseudomonadati; phylum Pseudomonadota; class Gammaproteobacteria; order Enterobacterales; family Enterobacteriaceae; genus Enterobacter; species Enterobacter cloacae complex sp. OE43NF. The sequence goes on along the minus strand of NZ_JAMJFW010000034.1, from coordinate 28,253 downwards.
GATACGCGCATCAAGCGTCTTCACTGACTGGATAAAAGGAACCTTGAAGTGCAGACCCGGCTCATAAATCACCGGACGCTTGTCACTGTCACGGACGACGCTGCTGAACTGGAACTTAATCCCGCGCTCGCCCTCTTTCACCACAAAGATAGAGGTATAAAGTACGACCAGTACGATGACGATGATCGCAATAACTGACTTACGCATCCTTATTCCCCCTGACGCTGGTAGTCGTTACGCTGCGCGTTAGCACGGCGTTGGTCCATAATGTCACCATCGTTCGAAGAAGGCGTGGTTGTTGCGCTGGAGCTACCGGACGATGCAGGTGGCAGACGCAGCAGGTTATTCGCACCGCTGTTGTCTTTTGCTGCCGGTGCAGAACCGCCTTTCAGCATCTGATCCAGCGGCAGTACCATCAGGTTTCCACCTTTGCTGTCGTTAACCAGCACTTTACGTGTATGGCTCAGCACTTTTTCCATGGTTTCGATATAAAGACGCTCGCGGGTAATTTCCGGAGCCGCTTTATATTCCGGCAGGATTTTCGCGAAACGTGCCACTTCACCCTGCGCTTCCAGGATGGTCTGGGTCTTATACGCGCGTGCTTCTTCAAGAATACGCTGCGCCTGACCGTTAGCACGTGGCTGAACTTCGTTGGCGTACGCTTCCGCTTCACGGATGTACTGCTGTTCGTTCTCACGCGCGGCAATCGCGTCATCAAACGCGGCTTTCACCTCTTCCGGCGGACGAGCAGCCTGGAAGTTGACGTCCAGCAGGGTGATACCCATGTTGTACGGACGAATGGTCTCTTCCAGCTCACGCTGGGTATCGCTACGAATAACGGTACGACCTTCAGTCAGAATGCGGTCCATGGTGTATTTACCGATCACGCCACGCAGGGCGCTGTCGGTCGCCTGACGCAGGCTGTCATCGGCACTGGTCACGCTAAACAGATAACGTTCTGGGTCCGTAACACGATATTGCACGTTCATCTCAACGCGCACTACGTTCTCATCAGAGGTCAGCATCACGCCGGAAGCGGCCAGCTCACGCACCGACTCCACGTTCACTGCAGTGACGTCGTCAATGAAGGTCGGTTTCCAGTTCAGGCCCGGCTCAACCAGATGGCTGAACTTACCAAAACGGGTGACCACGCCGCGCTCGGCTTCTTTAATGGTGTAGAACCCGCTGGCTGCCCAGATGATGACCACGGCAGCGGCCACAATGCCCACGATGCGACCACCCATTTGCGGACGCGGGCCCTGGGTAGAATTGCCACCCGAGCCAGACCCTTTTCCTCCACCAAGCCCACCAAGCTTCTTGCTTAGCTTGCGGAAGATATCATCCAGATCCGGCGGCCCCTGATCGCGACCACCTTTGTTGCCATTTCCCCCAGAGTTGCCGCCTTGATTATTGCTGCTTCCCCACGGGTCGCGGTCCTGTCCGTTATTACCGGGCTGATTCCACGCCATGTATATGCTCCATATTTGTTATGCAAGGGCGAATTATTCAGGCATCCCCTTTCCGATCAGACGATATAGTCGACCAGCGCAGGTTCTTGTTTACAGAGGCGACGCCAGTCAACGATCGGCATACGCACCTGCATCCCCACGCTGCCGTCATCCTCCATCCACTCTTTTTCTATCGCCTGAAGCTGATAAAACCGGCTGCGCAGCCTGCCTTCCTGTGGTGGCAGTCGCAGCGTGTGCTGGGCTACCTCACCGGAAAGACGTTCTGTCAAAGCCTGGAAAAGCAGTGGCACGCCAATACCGGTCTGGGCGGAAAGCCAGACCCGAATTGGTTTGTTCTCTTCATCACGATCGATACGCGGCTCAAAATCATCCAGCATGTCGATCTTGTTCATCACCAACAGCGTTGGGATCTCGTGGGCCTCGATCTCTTCGAGCACCACATTCACCGCGTCGATGTTTTCCTGCACGCGGACATCTGCAGCATCAATCACGTGCAGCAGCAGGGTCGCCTGACGCGTCTCCTGCAGGGTGGCTTTAAACGCGGCCACCAGATCATGCGGCAGGTGGCGGATAAACCCTACGGTATCCGCCAGCACGGTTTCACCCACATCCGCCACGTCGATACGACGCAACGTTGGGTCCAGGGTCGCAAACAGCTGGTCTGCGGCATAGACCTGGGCCTCGGTAATCTGGTTAAACAGGGTGGATTTACCGGCGTTGGTATACCCCACCAGCGACACCGTCGGGATGTCGGCTTTCGTACGCGCCCGACGTCCCTGCTCACGCTGTTTCTCGACTCTTTCCAGACGAGAGAGGATCTGGGTAATACGGCCGCGCAGCAAACGGCGGTCGGTTTCGAGCTGGGTTTCACCCGGACCGCGCAAACCAATCCCGCCTTTTTGTCGTTCAAGGTGGGTCCAGCCACGTACAAGACGCGTGGCCAGATGGCGCAGCTGCGCCAGCTCAACCTGCAGCTTACCCTCGTGGGTACGTGCACGCTGAGCAAAAATATCTAAAATCAACCCCGTGCGATCGATAACACGGCATTCGCAAAGCGCTTCCAGGTTACGCTCCTGAGCCGGAGACAGCGCATGATCAAACAACACGACTGACGCACCGGTTGCTTTTACGGCATCCGCAATTTCTACTGCTTTACCTTCACCAACAAAATACTTTGGGTGCGGCGCTTTACGGCTACCGGTAATCACCTGCATTGCTTCGACACCGGCGGAAGAGACCAGAGATTCAAACTCCTGGAGGTCTTCCATATCTTTGTCTTGCGAAAAATAGATGTGTACCAGCACCGCCTGCTCACCGGCATCATAACGGTCAAACAAGCGTAAAACCCTCTAAAAATATCAGCGGGGAACGCAGGATCCCTGGCTCCCCGTGTGGATAACAGTGCGAAACCTTATTCGGTCTCGTCGCTGTCCTGCGCAGGAGCAGAAGAACCCTGCGCGTTGCTGCCATGATGGTAGTTACTACCAGTGCCGCCGCCAGCGTTATTGCTGTGATGAGATACCGGACGGGACGGAACAACAGTAGAAATAGCGTGCTTGTAGACCATCTGGCTGACCGTGTTTTTCAACAGGATCACGAACTGATCGAAAGACTCAATCTGACCTTGCAGCTTAATACCATTCACCAAATAAATAGAAACTGGAACACGTTCCCGACGCAATGCGTTCAGGAACGGATCTTGTAAAGATTGCCCCTTAGCCATTCTATCTTTTCCTTATATGCTTGTTTTGTACTTAGAACCTTGCGATTCTGAAAAATTGCGCACGATACGTCTCAATTGTACACATTCAGTGAGCGATATCACCAATAACCTCAATCACTTCGTTTAGCGCCTGTTGCGGTTTTTCGCTGTCTAACCAGTGAACCCCTTCCCAACCGCGCAACCAGGTGATCTGGCGCTTCGCTAACTGTCTCGTGGCGCAAACACCTCTATAAACCATTTCATCATATGAAATCTCGCCTTCAAGATATGACCACATCTGGCGGTATCCCACACAACGAACGGAAGGCATGTCCGTATGCAAATCTCCACGGGCAAATAACGCCCGCACTTCTGCTTCAAAATCTGAAGCCAACATCTGATGAAAACGCTGCTCAATTCGTTGATGGAGCAGTTCACGGCTCGCCGGGGCGATAGCGAACTGATGCACCTGATACGGCAGAGCGTCTCCTGACGTTTGCGTCAGTTCCGTTAAAGTTTTACCCGAAATGAAAAAAACTTCCAGTGCCCGGGAAAGCCTTTGCGGATCATTTGGATGGATCCGTGCTGCGGCAACCGGGTCAATCTCTGCCAGTTGCTGATGCAAAACGTCCCATCCCTGCTCTGCCGCCTGCTGTTCAATTTTTGCTCTTATTTCAGGGTCCGCCGATGGCAGAGGAGAGAGCCCCTCCAGCAACGCCTTGAAATAGAGCATGGTGCCGCCAACCAACAGCGGTATACGTCCCGCCGCCGTTATCTCGGCCATCTCGGCTAAGGCATCGCGGCGAAAATCCGCTGCGGAGTAAGCCTGCGCCGGGTCGAGTATGTCCAGCAAACGATGCGGAGCCGCGCGCAGTTCGGCTGCGTCGGGCTTCGCCGTGCCAATGTCCATTCCTCGGTAGATGAGGGCAGAATCGACACTAATCAACTCTACGGGCAAAACTTTACGTAGCTCAATGGCTAACGCCGTTTTGCCGGAGGCCGTAGGGCCCATCAAAAAAATCGCCTTAGGCAGGCTCGCCTTACTGACATCAATCATCTTTAAGGGCAGTCATCGCCGTTTGTAAATCAACAGGTTGTAATAATCCACCCGGCGGTGCTTTCACCAGATGCGGGCAAAGGCGTTCCACCTCTGCCAGCACGCTAATCGCCTGTGCCATACTCCACGGCGTATGTTCGCTGGCCAAATGGCGGGCGATCCACTGCGCGGTGTTGGCGGCATCAAACGTTGTTTGTTGCGCCAGGTAGCCTATCAGTTCAGGAATCAAGTTTTGTAAATTTTGTTGGCGTAAGGGTAAAGGCACTGCGCGAATTGTCACATGCTGTGATTCCAGTACCATTTCAATCCCCATCTGCGCCAGTTGGGCCTCTGCGCGCTGCAGTACCCTTGTTTCTTCAGTGGATATTTTTAGTCGAACCGGGATCAAAAGCGGTTGCGCACAAGCCGCGTTTTCTCCCGGGGTCAGCTGCACCTGTTTTAGCCAGCGTTCTGCAACCGGCAGGGCCAGGAGCATGAGCTTGCCCTCGCGTTCGAGTAACGCCATATCCGGCGCAATAATCGTCAGTACCCGGCCAAAGCTCTGACTATGCCCTTCCAGCGAAGGCGCTTGTACCTCACTGTGCTCTTTACGCGTGACTGCGGGAGTTTCCAGCAGTTTACGGTACAACGCCCCCTGCTGCTTTTGATAGCCGGGCTGAGCGTTGGGATAGTTCGCACCGGTGGGTCGCGGCGCGCTTCCTGCCGACGAGAAACGTGGCGCTTCCGGTTCACGCGCGACAGCTGGCTCGGCAAAATGGTTACGCCCCGCCGCAACACGGTTTTCCGGTATTGGACGCGGAGCGGGCTCTTCTTTTTCCAGCGGCAGCGTGGGTTCAACCTGCTGCTGCAAAACGCTCAGCACGCCCTGATAGATGAAATCGTGCACCAGCCGCGACTGATGGAACCGAACTTCATGCTTGGCAGGATGGACGTTAACATCAACCTGATGCGGGTCGATTTCCAGATAAAGCACAAACGCAGGCTGCTGATCCGCGCCGAGCTTATCTTCACAGGCCTGACGAATGGCGTGGTTGATCAGACGGTCGCGCATCATGCGGCCGTTTACGTAGCAATACTGGATCTCCGCGAAGGCGGCGCTGCTGGCGTTCGGGTCGGCAACCCAACCGCGTAAGGCCAAATCACCGTGCTGCCATTCAATGGCCAGCGCCTGTTCCAGAAACGGCGTGCCGCAGATTGCCCCCAGACGACGCTCTTTCTGCCCGCCCTCCGCTACTGCGCGGTACTGGCGCATCACCTTGCCGTTGTGGCTGAGGTTGATGGTGACATCGAAACGCGCCAGCGCGATACGGCGGATAATCTCATCGATATGACCGAATTCGGTCTTCTCGGTGCGCATAAACTTACGGCGGGCGGGAGTGTTGTAGAAGAGATCCAATACTTCGAGCGTCGTGCCAACAGGATGCGCCGCAGGTTTAATCGTGACGTCCATATCGCGCCCTTCGGCATAGGCCTGCCAGGCTTCCTGCTGTTCGGCCGTACGGGAGGTTAGCGTTAAACGGGAAACCGAGCTGATACTGGCCAGCGCCTCGCCGCGAAACCCGAGGCTGATGATCGCTTCCAGGTCATCCAGAGAGGCGATTTTACTGGTCGCGTGACGCGCCAGCGCCAGCGCCAGCTCCTCTTTTTTGATACCGCACCCGTTGTCCCGAATGCGAATCAGCTTTGCGCCACCACGTTCGATATCAATATCGATGCGGGTAGCTCCCGCATCAAGACTGTTTTCGACCAGCTCCTTCACCACCGACGCAGGGCGCTCCACCACCTCACCGGCGGCGATTTGGTTCGCAAGCTGCGGCGGTAGAACCTGAATCGGCATGAATTCTCCTTAGTTGGTCGCGGTCATCTCACCCGGCAGCACGGCGCTGGCCGTCTGGGCTGCACCGCCCTGCGGCGCAGACTGCAGCGGATGAGCCTCAAAGTATTTACGCAGACCGTTATAAATCGCTTCGGCAATTTGCTGCTGATAGCTGTCGCTGCCCAGCAAACGCTCTTCGCTGTTATTACTGATAAAGCCCGTTTCCACGAGGATCGATGGAATGTCCGGCGAACGCAGAACCCCAAGGCTCGCATGCTCCGGACGGCGTTTATGCAATGCCCCGATGCCTTGCAGCTGATTCAGTACGTTGGTGGCGACATCATACCCGACGCGCTGAGAATGACCGAACTGTAAATCGAGCACCGCCTGGCTGAGATACGGGTCAGACTGGCTGTTGGCCAGCACATCGCCCGCACCACCCAACAGTTCGGACTGCTTCTCATGCTCTTCAAGCCAGTTAGCCATTTCACTGTTCGCCCGACGGTTTGACAGCACCCACACCGATGCCCCCGTGGCGTTACGGTTTGGCGCGGCATCCGCATGAATGGAGACCAGGAAGTTAGCATTTTGCTTACGCGCCACGTCTGAGCGTCCCATCACGGAGATAAAATAATCGCCGTCACGGGTCATTACGCCCTTAAACATCGGGTCATTGTTCAACAGCGTCCGTAGCTTACGGGCAATGGCGATGGTCACGTTTTTCTCGCGCGTACCACCTGGACCAATTGCACCAGGATCCTGCCCGCCATGACCGGCATCAATGGCGATAATCACTTTATCACCGCTGACCACCCGACGCGCGCTGGCCGCCGGGCGCGTCACGGTATTACTACTGGTGACGCCGGTGATGCGATCGTTGTCGGTTTTAAACGGATTACGCGCAGGTTCAGACGGGCGCGGGGTATAAACCGGCTCTTCCACCCGTTTCGCCACAACCGGCGGCGGTGGCGGTGGCGGTGGCGGAGGCGCATCGGCATTGATGGTAAAGACCACCGTATAATTCGCGCCGTTTTGCTGCTTCACCGCCCGCGTTTTACCCTTTTCGGTCAGATCGACCACCAGGCGCAATGACTGACTGTCTTTTGGCGTACCGGAACGAATACTTTTGACCAGGTTGTTACCGCTGAACTGCAAGGGCAACCCCTGGATCACACCCGTCTGTTTGATATCCAGCGCCACGCTTCGGCTGTCTGGTTGAGAAAAAGCATATTCAGGGTCGCCCATAAAACTGAACGTGATCCGGGCCTGACTCTCCCCGTTCGACACCTGAATATCCGAGAGGCTTGCCGCACCAGCCTGCGCGCACAGCAGCACTGTGGCAGCCAATAACCAACCTTTAACGCGATTTATCATCCCGTCATCCCTACGCTCAACCGGCTAAACGCGCCAGTAAGGAACTGCCTGATGAGGAAACAGCACTGATGCGCGCCTCACGCCCTTGTGCCTGGTAATCTAAGTGAATTTCGACATCCGGGTCAGGCAACACACCCGCACCTTGTTGCGGCCACTCCACCAGGCAGATGGCATCATTGGCAAAATAATCACGGATCCCCATAAATTCCAGCTCCTCAGGATCCGCAAGTCGGTATAAATCGAAGTGATACACCATGAGATTTTCAAGAGTGTACGGTTCTACCAGCGTGTAGGTTGGGCTTTTCACATTCCCGTTATGGCCTAACGCCTGCAAAAAACCCCGGCTGAAGGTGGTTTTACCCGCACCTAAATCACCATAAAGATAAATGACAGTCGCCCCCTGACAGGCCTGCGCCACGCGCTTGCCGAGTTCTAAAGTGGCTTGTTCATCAGGTAAAGGAATCGCTCGATTAGTCATTTTCTACGTCAATCACATCCGGGTTAACAACACGCCGCAGCGTGCAAAAAAGATCGGTGGCCAGCATACCGCGTGTGCCATACCGTGCAGCCAGGCTGTCAGCCGCCGCACCGTGAGCCACGCAGCCGGCACAGGCTGCATCATAAAGGGGAAGTTTCTGCCCGAGCAATGCGCCGATGATACCTGAAAGCACATCGCCCATTCCGCCACTCGCCATGCCCGCATTTCCGGCATCAATAATGCCCAGTGCCTCATCGCTTGCGATGACGGTTCCCGCCCCTTTGAGAACGGCAACACCTCCGTAACGTTTTACCAGACGGCGAGCAGAAAGTAAGCGATCGCTTTCAATTTCTGCCACGCTGCAGTTAAGCAGCCGCGCGGCTTCGCCGGGGTGTGGCGTCAGGATGCGATTGTGACGCTTATCCGGGTTGATTGCCAGAAGGTTCAGCGCGTCGGCATCCCAGAGCATCGGTTTACGAAAATTCTCGACCTTTTGCAGCGCCTGCTTACCCCAGGCCTGTTGCCCGAGTCCCGGGCCAATCACCACCACATCCGCCCACTCAAGACTCTCTTCAAGGGTCTGCGGCGTAAGCTCATGCACCATCAGCTCTGGTCGGGCCGTAATAATGGGCGGGATATTTTCACTGCGCGTCAGCACCCGGACCAGCCCCGCCCCGCTGCGCAACGCAGCTTCCCCCGTCATCCGGATTGCGCCAGCCGTGCCGTGATCGCCTCCAATGATGACCAGCCTGCCGTGGTCGCCCTTGTGCGACGTTGGCCGACGCGGCGGCAGCCAGTGGCTAAGCTGAGTAGCATCAAAGCGGGAAAGGTGTGTCTCCTGCCCGGCAAGCCAGCTCTCCAGCCCCAGGGCGTTATGGTGCAACGAGCCCACCACATCCCTCGCTTTCCCGGTGAGTAACCCGGGCTTCAGGGCAATAAACGTGACGGTATGCGTGGCCAGGATCACCGCTCCCGGTGTCGCACCGCTTTCTGCCATCAGACCAGAGGGAATATCCAGCGCCACCACCGGCGCGGTATGGGCATTGGCGCGCGCAATCAGAGCGGCTACGTTATCACGGGGCGCACTACGTAACCCGGTGCCCAGCAGACCATCAACAATCAGATCAACATCCTCTGGCCAGACGATATCGGATGCATGAATCACTCCGCCTGCATTCAGCCAGGCTTCCCGCGCGGCGCTGGCTTCTTCCGGCAGCGGCTTATCGCTCTCCAGCGCCAGTAACGTAACGCGGAGACCTGCCGCGACCGCCAGACGGGCGACAACGTAACCATCGCCGCCGTTATTGCCGTGTCCGCATAAAATGAGCCAGTGGCCGGATTGCGGATACGCACTGCGGGCAATGTTGAATGCCGCCTCACCCGCCCGTTGCATGAGCTCATAAAGGGTAATGCCAAGACTGTCTGCAGCCTCTTTTTCGGCGCGTCTGAGGTCATCCGCATGCCAGATGGAATGTGGTATACTTGCGGGGTTTTTCTTCACAGTATGGTCCGTCATGTCACAGCCCCTCGATCTCAATCAGTTAGCGCAAAAAATAAAACAGTGGGGTGCTGAACTGGGCTTCCAGAAGGTGGGGATCACCGACACCGATCTCTCCGCCAGCGAGCCAAAACTGCAGGCCTGGCTGGATAAACAATACCACGGCGAAATGGAGTGGATGGCGCGTCATGGCATGATGCGGGCCCGTCCACACGAGCTGTTGCCGGGTACGTTACGCGTTATCAGCGTACGCATGAATTATCTTCCCGCCAACGCGGCTTTTGCGCGTACGTTAAAAAATCCCTCTCTCGGTTACGTTAGCCGGTATGCCCTGGGGCGTGATTACCATAAGCTTCTGCGTAACCGACTAAAAAAACTCGGCGAAACTATTCAGCAGCACTGTGTTTCGCTGAATTTTAGACCGTTTGTCGACTCCGCGCCTGTTCTTGAGCGCCCTATCGCTGAAAAAGCCGGGCTTGGCTGGACTGGTAAGCACTCACTTATTCTGAGCCGCGACGCCGGATCGTTCTTTTTCCTTGGTGAACTGCTGATTGATTTACCACTGCCGGTAGACGGCCCGGTAGAAGAAGGTTGTGGGCGCTGCGTGGCCTGTATGACTATCTGCCCGACGGGCGCTATCGTTGAGCCCTATACGGTGGATGCCCGACGCTGCATCTCTTACCTCACCATCGAACTGGAAGGGGCGATCCCTGAAGAATTCCGACCACTTATTGGCAATCGCATCTACGGCTGCGACGACTGCCAGTTAATTTGCCCGTGGAACCGTTATTCGCAGCTCACAGACGAAGAGGATTTTAGCCCGCGTAAGGCGCTGCATGCGCCACAGCTCATTGAACTGTTCGCCTGGAGTGAAGCCTGGTTCCTGAAAGTGACGGAAGGTTCGGCCATTCGCCGTATTGGCCATCTGCGCTGGCTGCGTAATGTCGCCGTTGCGCTGGGGAATGCCCCGTGGGATGAAGCGAATATCCGGGCGCTTGAGAGCCGTAGAGGTGAGCACCCACTTCTCGATGAACACATAGAGTGGGCGATTGCGCAGCAAATCGAGAAGCGAAATGCCTGCGTGGTTGAGGTGCAACCACCGCAAAAACAACGCCTGGTGAGGGTGATAGAAAAAGGGCTTCCGCGGGATGCGTGAACTATTCACAGCCTGTGAATAAAATTACAAACTCAAGCAGCATCAGGGCTGGAGATGAGGTCAAGTGATCTCAATAACATTTTGAAATCAAATTTTCTCAAGCATATACAGCAAGTTACAGAGATACTATTCACCCTGCTAACTTTTCACACGGTTTCGGTCATACCCAAAATCTGTGGATAACTCTGTTTACAAGAGTATTTCGGAAGTAATAGAAAACGTCCCCAACGCATTTTATCGCTGTGGATATTTTTGATATCAAGAAGAATTTGGAGCGGGAAACGAGACTCGAACTCGCGACCCCGACCTTGGCAAGGTCGTGCTCTACCAACTGAGCTATTCCCGCTTGGGTGTTCTGAAGCTGTGCGTATCTTGCGATACTTTCAAATTTTGGAGCGGGAAACGAGACTCGAACTCGCGACCCCGACCTTGGCAAGGTCGTGCTCTACCAACTGAGCTATTCCCGCTTGGGTGTTCTGGTGCTGGCGTATCTTGCGATACTTTTCAAATTTTGGAGCGGGAAACGAGACTCGAACTCGCGACCCCGACCTTGGCAAGGTCGTGCTCTACCAACTGAGCTATTCCCGCAAATTTGTACTGCTTTTGTTGCTGTCGTAACGCGTATTTCTCTGTCGTTACGGGAGGCGCATTATACGAGAAATCCTTTTAGCTGCAACCCCCCTCAACGCGATTTTTTCGAAAATCAGTTCAAGTGCTTATTTAATCGGCAAGCTGAACAATTTAACGACAAAAACCCGGCCACGCAAGGCGCCAGGTCTCAAAATCACAGCTTAATAAAGTTTTCGCGATAGTACGCCAGCTCCGCGACGGACTCACGGATATCGTCCATCGCCTGATGCGTACCCTGCTTTTTAAAGCCATCGAGGATTTCGGGTTTCCAGCGGCGCGCCAGCTCTTTAAGGGTGCTCACGTCCAGATAACGGTAGTGGAAGTAAGACTCCAGCTCCGGCATGTACTTAAACAGGAAACGACGATCCTGGCCAATGCTATTACCACAGATAGGGGATTTGCCCGCCGGGACCCACTGTTTCAGAAACTCAAGCGTCGCCAGCTCCGCCTCGCGGTCGCCCATCGTGCTCGCCTTCACCCGTTCAACCAGCCCGCTGCCGGTGTGGGTACGCACGTTCCACTCATCCATCAACGCCAGCTGATCGTCGGACTGGTGCACCGCAATGGTTGGCCCTTCCGCCAGAATATTCAGGTTTGCATCGGTGACCAGCGTGGCAATCTCAATAATGCGATCGCGCTCGGGATCCAGCCCGGTCATTTCAAGATCGATCCAAATCAGGTTGTTTTCATCCGCGCTCATGTTATTTTCCACCCTTCTCGCATAACCGGCTGTAGCAGGTTAACTAGTATTAATTAGAGTGTATCATAGAGGTTTTGCCCCTTACGGGCGACCAGGAGCCAGCGCGATTGAGTAAAAATAAACTCTCCAAAGGGCAGCAGCGCCGCGTGAATGCCAATCACCAGCGCCGTCTTAAAACCACTTCGGAGAAGGTCGATTACGACGACAACCTGTTTGGTGAGCCGACGGAAGGCGTCGTCATCAGCCGTTTCGGTATGCATGCCGACGTGGAATCCGCCGACGGTGAGATCCACCGTTGCAATATTCGACGAACTATTCGTTCGCTGGTTACCGGCGATCGCGTTGTCTGGCGTCCAGGTAAAGAGGCGGCGGAAGGCGTAACGGTCAAAGGTATCGTTGAAGCGGTTCACGAGCGCACGTCGGTACTTACCCGTCCCGATTTCTACGACGGGGTTAAACCCATTGCCGCCAATATCAACCAGATCGTCATCGTCTCGGCGATTTTGCCCGAGCTGTCGCTCAATATTATCGACCGCTACCTTGTTGCCTGCGAAACGTTACAGGTTGAGCCAATCATTGTTCTGAACAAGATCGATCTGCTGGATGATGAAGGTATGGACTTCGTGAATGAGCAGATGGATATCTACCGCAAGATCGGTTATCGCGTGCTGATGGTCTCCAGCTACACCAAAGATGGCCTGAAACCCTTAGAAGAAGCGCTGACCGGGCGCATCAGTATCTTTGCGGGTCAGTCCGGCGTGGGGAAATCCAGCCTGCTGAATAATCTTCTCGGTCTCCAGCAAGAAATTCTGACTAACGATGTCTCTGATGTCTCGGGCCTGGGCCAGCACACCACTACCGCTTCTCGTCTCTACCACTTCCCGCATGGCGGCGATGTGATTGACTCTCCGGGCGTGCGCGAATTCGGTTTGTGGCACCTTGAACCGGAACAAATCTTCAACGGATTTGTCGAATTCCATGATTATTTAGGGGCTTGCAAATACCGGGATTGCAAACACGATAACGACCCGGGCTGTGCCATCCGCGAAGCGGTCGAGAAAGGTGAGATTGCGGAGACCCGCTTTGATAACTACCACCGCATTCTTGAGAGCATGGATCAGGTAAAAACGCGTAAAAACTTTTCTGATTCTGATAACTGACAACTAAGCTAAGCACCGCTAAAATCGTCCCCTTTTTTCAGGTTCCGGCTGATTACAGCCGGATCAGGAACGACAAAAAATGGCCTGGAGGCTACCTTGTTAAACGCATTTAAACTTTCGCTTCAATACATTCTGCCAAAACTGTGGCTCACTCGCCTGGCGGGCTGGGGCGCGAGCAAACGAGCGGGCTGGCTGACCAAACTGGTCATCGACCTTTTCGTAAAATATTACAAGGTCGACATGAAAGAGGCGCAGAAGCCAGATACCGCCAGCTATCGCACCTTCAACGAATTCTTCGTGCGCCCACTGCGTGACGAAGTCCGCCCGGTTGATACCGATCCTAACGTGCTGGTCATGCCTGCAGATGGCGTGATTAGCCAGCTGGGTAACATCGAAGACGATAAAATCCTGCAGGCAAAAGGCCACAACTACAGCCTGGAAGCGCTGCTGGCGGGCAACTACCTGATGGCGGATCTGTTCCGCAACGGTACCTTCGCCACCACCTATCTCTCTCCGCGTGACTATCACCGCGTGCACATGCCGTGCAACGGGATCCTGCGTGAAATGATCTACGTGCCGGGCGATCTGTTCTCCGTGAACCACCTGACCGCGCAAAACGTTCCCAACCTGTTCGCGCGTAACGAACGCGTCATCTGCCTGTTTGATACTGAATTTGGCCCAATGGCGCAGATTCTGGTGGGTGCAACGATTGTCGGCAGCATCGAAACGGTCTGGGCTGGAACCATCACCCCGCCACGTGAAGGCGTGATCAAACGCTGGACCTGGCCTGCCGGTGAAGAAGAAGGCGCGGTCGCTCTGCTGAAAGGCCAGGAGATGGGTCGCTTCAAGCTGGGTTCCACGGTTATCAACCTCTTTGCCCCTGGCAAAGTGAAACTGGTTGAACAGCTCCAGAGCCTGTCGGTCACCAAACTCGGCCAGCCGCTGGCGGTCTCGACTGAACCTTTCGTGACGCCGGACGCAGAGCCTGCACCGCTCCCGGAAGAAGAGATCAAGGCCGAACTTGACGCCAGCCCGCTGGTTGACGACAAAAAAGACGAAGGCTAACAACAGAAGGAACGCTGACGTGCGCCCGATTATCGTACTACTGATGGCCTGGTTCCTCAGCATGGGGGCGTACGCAGCGACAGCCCCCGACGCAAAACAGATAACCCAGGAACTGGAGCAGGCGAAAGCGGCAAAACCCGCTCAGCCAGAGACCGTGGAGTCGCTCCAGTCTGCACTGAATGCGCTTGAGGAGCGGAAAGGCTCCCTCGAGCGCGCTCAGCAATATCAGCAGGTTATCGACAACTTCCCCAAACTCTCGCAAACGCTACGCAATCAGTTGAGCAATCTGCGCGATGAACCGCGCGATGTGCCTGCTGGCATGACCTCTGACGCGTTGAATCAGGAGATCCTGCAGGTTAGCAGTCAGCTTCTGGAAAAGAGCCGTCTGGCACAGCAGGAGCAGGAACGCGCACGTGAAATCGCCGACTCGCTGAGCCAGCTTCCGCAACAGCAAACCGATGCCCGCCGTCAGCTCAACGAGGTTGAGCGCCGTATCGGTACCCAAACGGGTAACACACCGCAGAACCAGGCGCAAAATCTGTCGCTTCAGGCTGAATCAGCCAGACTTAAAGCACTGGTCGATGAACTGGAGCTGGCGCAGCTCTCGGCAAACAACCGCCAGGAGCTGTCGCGGATGCGCTCCGAACTGGCGCAAAAGCAGAGCGAACAGCTCGATGCTTACCTGCAGGCTTTACGTAATCAACTTAACAGCCAGCGCCAGCGTGAAGCTGAGCGCGCGCTGGAAAGCACCGAGCTGCTGGCAGAAAACAGCGATAACCTGCCAGCGGGCATCGTTGACCAGTTTAAGGTTAACCGTGAACTCTCTGCTGCACTGAATCAGCAGGCGCAGCGTATGGATCTGGTGGCGTCCCAGCAACGTCAGGCCACCAATCAAACCCTTCAGGTTCGCCAGGCGCTCAACACCCTGCGCGAGCAGTCTCAGTGGCTGGGCTCGTCCAACCTGCTGGGAGAGGCATTACGCGCCCAGGTTTCACGCCTGCCGGAGATGCCAAAACCGCAGCAGCTGGATACCGAGATGGCGCAGCTGCGTGTTCAACGCCTGCACTATGAAGACCTTCTCAATAAACAGCCGCAAATCCGCCAGATCCGTCAGGCCGATGGGCAGCCTCTCACCAGCGAGCAAAACCGTATTCTGGAAGCCCAGTTGCGGACCCAGCGCGAGCTGCTGAACTCCCTGTTACAGGGCGGGGATACGCTGATTCTGGAGCTGACCAAGCTGAAGGTCTCCAACAGTCAGCTGGAAGATGCGCTGAAAGAGGTGAACGAGGCAACGCACCGTTATCTCTTCTGGACCTCTGACGTGCGCCCAATGACCTTCTCATGGCCAATCGAGATCGTTCAGGATCTGCGCCGTTTGATCTCGCTGGATACCTTTAGCCAGCTTGGAAAAGCCAGCGTGATGATGCTCACCAGCAAAGAGACCATTTTCCCTCTTCTGGGCGCGTTGATTCTGGTGGGCTTTAGCATTTACTCACGCAGACACTTCACCCGCTTCCTGGAACGCTCCAGCGCCCGGGTGGGTAAGGTTACGCAGGATCACTTCTGGCTGACGCTGCGTACCGTGTTCTGGTCAATACTTGTCGCCTCGCCGCTGCCGGTCCTGTGGATGACGCTCGGTTATGGACTGCGGGAGGCCTGGCCCTACCCGCTCGCGGTCGCCATTGGCGATGGCGTGACCGCTACCGTCCCCCTGCTGTGGGTAGTGATGATTTGCGCCACGTTTGCGCGACCGAATGGTCTGTTCATTGCTCACTTTGGCTGGCCGCGTAACCGCGTGGCGCGCGCCATGCGTTACTACCTGATGAGCATCGGGCTGATTGTGCCGCTGATTATGGCACTGATCATGTTTGATAATCTCAATGACCGGGAGTTTTCGGGATCGCTGGGCCGTCTCTGCTTTATGTTGATATGCGGTGCGCTGGCCATCGTCACGCTCAGCCTGAAACGGGCTGGTATACCGCTCTATCTGGATAAAACCGGCAGCGGCGACAACATGTTTAACCGCATGCTCTGGAACCTGCTGCTGTGCGCCCCCCTGGTTGCCATGCTGGCAGCAGCGGTGGGTTACCTGGCGACCTCGCAGGCACTGCTGGCGCGACTGGAAACCTCCGTTGCCATCTGGTTCCTGCTGCTGGTGATCTATCACGTCATCCGCCGGGGGATGTTGATCCAGCGACGCCGTCTGGCGTTTGACCGCGCCAAGCACCGTCGGGCAGAGATCCTCGCCCAGCGTGCGCGAGGCGAGGATGAGCCAAACCACGTCAACAGCACCGAAGGCACGATAGATGCGGACGAGGTTGAGCTGGATCTCGACGCTATCAGCACCCAGTCTCTGCGTCTGGTACGCTCCATCCTGATGCTGATTGCGCTGCTGTCGGTGATCTTCCTGTGGTCAGAAATCCACTCCGCGTTTGGTTTCCTGGAGAACATCTCGCTGTGGGATGTGACGTCCACGGTGCAGGGTGTGGAGAGCCTGGAGCCCATAACCTTAGGTGCGGTGCTGATTGCCATTCTGGTGTTGATCATCACCACGCAGCTGGTGCGTAATTTCCCGGCACTGCTGGAGCTGGCGCTGTTGCAGCACCTGGATTTAACTCCTGGTACGGGCTATGCCATTACCACCATCACCAAATACCTGATTCTGCTCTTTGGCGGGATGGTGGGGTTCTCTATGATTGGTATTGAGTGGTCTAAATTGCAGTGGCTGGTTGCCGCGCTGACGTTTGGTCTGGGCTTTGGCATGCAGGAGATTTTCGCTAACTTTGTGTCCGGCCTGATTATCCTGTTTGAAAAACCGATTCGTATTGGCGATACGGTGACGATCCGCGATCTGACAGGCAGCATCACCAAAATCAACACCCGCGCCACCACGATCAGCGACTGGGATCGCAAAGAGATCATCGTGCCCAACAAGGCGTTTATCACCGAGCAGTTTATCAACTGGTCGCTGTCAGACTCCGTCACGCGTGTGGTACTGACGGTACCGGCGCCCTCGGATGCCAACAGTGAAGAGGTCACACAGATCCTCTACACCGCCGCCGAACGCTGCACGCTGGTCCTTGATAACCCGGCGCCGGAAGTGTTCCTGGTCGATCTCCAGCAGGGTATCCAGATTTTCGAATTGCGTATTTACGCCGCCGAAATGGGGCACCGTATGCCGCTACGCCATGAGATCCACCAGCTGATTCTGGCTGGCTTCCGTGAGCACGGTATTGATATGCCGTTCCCACCGTTCCAGATGCGTCTGGAAAGCCTGGACGGACTTAAGACAGGAAAAACATTAACCTCTGCGGCGCGTAAACGCCCGGCGGGGAGTTTGTAAGCCAGCCAGTACCCCCTCTCCCATGGGAGAGGGGGTACTGCCGTCAGGCTCGATCGACGGTAAAAGCAATCACATCGCCCAGCTGTTCCGCGCCCAGCGCCAGCATCACCAGACGATCCACACCCAACGCCACGCCAGAACAATCCGGCAGACCCGCTTTCAGGGCCTCCAGCAGGTTAGTATCAATAGGCTGCTGCGGCAGACCTCGCGCGGCGCGCTTGCGGTTATCCTGCTCAAAACGCTGCTGCTGTTCGCGGGCGTCGGTCAGTTCATGGAAGCCATTCGCCAGCTCAATGCCCTTGTAATAGACCTCAAAACGCTCCGCCACGCGGTGATCTTCAGTGCTGATCTGCGCCAGAGAAGCCTGGCTTGCCGGGAAGTGGTAGACGAAAGTCGGACGATCTTTGCCAATCTGCGGTTCAACCCCAAAGGTGAAGAGCAGTTGCAGCAGCGTGTCGCGATCTTCTTCAGTATCCGCCACGTTGCTCAGATCCAGTTTTGCCGCGACTTCGCGCAGCTGGGTTTTATCCGCTGACAGTGGATCAATTTCCAGATAACGCTGGAAAGCCTGCTGATAAGAGAGCGTTTCCGCTTCTGAGCAGTCGAGAACCTGCTGCAGCAGATCGTCTACCTCGTTCATCAGGCGGTACATATCGTAATGCGGACGGTACCACTCCAGCATGGTGAATTCCGGATTATGGTGACGCCCCATCTCTTCATTACGGAAACTGCGGCACAACTGATACACCGGGCCACACCCTGCCGCCAGCAGGCGTTTCATATGGTATTCCGGGCTGGTCATCAGCCAGAGGTTCATGCCCTGTGAATGGCCGGGGCCAACAAAACGGGTTTCAAACGGCACCAGATGAATATCCGTTACCGTAGCCTGACTCATGCACGGCGTTTCCACCTCAAGGACTCCGCGGTCGGCAAAGAAGCGGCGGATCTCCGCCATAATTGCAGCGCGTTTCAGCAGATTGGGGATGGATGCGCTCGGCTGCCAGGTGGCCGTTTCGCTCATGGGTAATTCTCCGATTTCAGACAAGGGCACGAAGTCTACTCGTTAGCACGGACAGAGACAAATTTTGCGCAATAAAAATCGCATTTCATTTAGGGCAACTATCACGTGACGGAATTCATCATTCATGATGATAAATCACCGCACAGAACAGCAAAAAAATCGAACACGTCAAATTTCCCTGCCGTTCGCGCGGTTATACTTCTTTACCCATAAAGGAGCAGTGGAAACGCTTTCGCAATCGTCCTTGCGGACAGGTGGGCTACCTTTAGTTTATCGCGTTGCGAAATAACAAAAATCTGGAGGAATGTCGTGCAAACTTTTCAAGCCGATCTTGCCGTAATAGGCGCTGGCGGAGCGGGATTACGTGCTGCGATTGCTGCAGCACAGGCTAATCCCAACGCTAAAATCGCACTGATTTCAAAAGTCTATCCGATGCGCAGCCACACAGTTGCCGCAGAAGGAGGATCCGCCGCCGTTGCGCAGGATCATGACAGCTTCGAATACCATTTCCACGACACGGTTGCAGGGGGCGACTGGCTTTGCGAACAGGATGTCGTTGACTACTTTGTACATCACTGTCCAACGGAGATGACCCAGCTTGAACAGTGGGGCTGCCCGTGGAGCCGCCGTCCGGACGGCAGCGTCAACGTTCGCCGCTTCGGCGGAATGAAAATTGAACGCACCTGGTTTGCCGCCGATAAGACCGGCTTCCATATGCTGCACACCCTGTTCCAGACCTCCCTTCAGTTCCCACAAATCCAGCGTTTTGACGAACATTTTGTCCTCGATATTCTGGTCGATGACGGTCACGCGCGTGGTCTGGTGGCGATGAACATGATGGAAGGCACGCTCGTGCAGATCCGCGCTAACGCGGTAGTGATGGCAACGGGCGGCGCGGGCCGGGTTTACCGCTACAACACCAACGGCGGTATCGTCACCGGTGACGGTATGGGCATGGCGCTCAGCCACGGCGTACCGCTGCGCGATATGGAATTTGTCCAGTATCACCCTACCGGCCTGCCGGGTTCCGGCATTCTGATGACGGAAGGTTGCCGCGGCGAAGGCGGTATTCTGGTCAACAAGAATGGGTACCGTTATCTGCAGGATTACGGCATGGGCCCGGAAACGCCGCTCGGTGAGCCGAAAAACAAATACATGGAGCTCGGCCCGCGCGACAAAGTGTCTCAGGCCTTCTGGCATGAGTGGCGCAAAGGCAACACGATCTCCACGCCGCGTGGCGATGTGGTCTACCTCGATCTGCGTCACCTCGGCGAGAAGAAACTGCTGGAACGTCTGCCGTTCATTTGCGAGCTGGCAAAAGCCTACGTGGGTGTCGACCCGGTGAAAGAGCCGATTCCGGTACGCCCAACAGCACACTACACCATGGGTGGGATCGAAACCGACCAGCAGTGTGAAACGCGCATCAAAGGGTTGTTCGCCGTCGGCGAATGCTCCTCTGTCGGCCTGCACGGTGCCAACCGTCTCGGGTCAAACTCACTGGCTGAGCTGGTTGTCTTTGGCCGCATGGCGGGCGAACGCGCAATGGAGCGTGCCGCAACGGCGGGCGAAGCCAACGGCGCAGCACTGGACGCGCAGGTTGCTGATGTCGAGAAACGGCTGAAGGATCTGGTCAACCAGGAAGGCAACGAAAACTGGTCGAAAATCCGCGACGAAATGGGCATGTCGATGGAAGAGGGCTGCGGTATCTACCGTACACCAGAGCTGATGCAGAAAACTGTCGATAAGCTGGCGGAACTGCAGGAGCGTTTCAAACGCGTGCGCATCACCGATACCTCCAGCGTGTTCAACACCGACCTGCTTTATACCATCGAGCTCGGTCACGGCCTGAACGTCGCGGAATGTATGGCGCACTCTGCGCTGGCACGCAAAGAGTCACGCGGGGCGCATCAGCGTCTTGATGAGGGCTGCACCGAGCGTGACGACGTCAATTTCCTGAAACACACCCTCGCCTGGCGCGACGCGGATGGCACCACTCGTCTGGACTACAGCGACGTGAAGATCACAACGCTGCCACCGGCTAAACGCGTTTACGGCGCAGAAGCAGAAGCCGCCGAGAAGAAGGAGAAGGCGAATGGCTGAGATGCAAACACTGAAAGTTGAAGTGGTGCGCTACAACCCGGAAGTGGACACCGCGCCACACAGCGCTTTCTATGAAGTGCCTTATGACGAGCAAACCTCTCTGCTGGATGCGCTCGGCTATATCAAGGATAACCTGGCACCGGACCTGAGCTATCGCTGGTCCTGCCGCATGGCCATCTGCGGCTCCTGCGGCATGATGGTGAACAAAGTACCGAAACTGGCCTGTAAAACCTTCCTGCGTGATTACACCAAAGGCATCAAGGTTGAAGCGCTGGGCAACTTCCCGATTGAGCGCGATCTGGTGGTCGATATGACCCACTTTATCGAAAGCCTGGAAGCCATTAAGCCGTACATCATTGGCAACCCGCGCACGCCGGATCAGGGACCGAATACCCAGACACCCGCCCAGATGGCGAAATACCATCAGTTCTCCGGGTGCATCAACTGCGGTCTTTGCTACGCCGCGTGTCCACAGTTTGGCCTGAACCCTGAGTTCATCGGCCCGGCGGCGATCACGCTGGCGCACCGCTACAACGAGGATAGCCGCGACCACGGTAAAAAAGAACGTATGCCGCAGCTTAACAGCCAGAACGGCGTCTGGAGCTGTACTTTTGTGGGCTACTGCTCCGAAGTCTGTCCGAAGCACGTCGACCCGGCCGCCGCTATTCAGCAGGGTAAAGTGGAAAGCTCGAAAGACTTTCTTATCGCCACCCTGAAACCACGCTAAGGAGTGCATGATGACGACTAAACGCAAAGCCTACGTGCGGCCGATGCCGTCCACCTGGTGGAAGAAACTGCCGTTTTATCGCTTCTATATGCTGCGTGAAGGCACTGCGGTGCCTGCGGTCTGGTTCAGCCTTGAACTGATGTATGGCGTCTTTGCCCTCAAACATGGTCCTGAAACCTGGGCCAGTTTTGTCGGGTTCCTGCAAAACCCGATCATCGTGATCCTGAACCTGATTGTGCTCGCAGCCGCCCTGCTTCATACCAAAACCTGGTTTGAACTGGCGCCAAAAGCGGCGAATATTATCGTAAAAGGCGAGAAAATGGGGCCAGAGCCGGTCATTAAAGGGCTTTGGGCAGTGACGGCAGTGGTCTCTGTGGTCATTCTGTTTGTCGCACTGTTCTGGTAAGGAGACTATTGTGATCAATCCAAATCCAAAACGTTCAGACGAGCCGGTCTTCTGGGGCCTCTTTGGCGCAGGCGGCATGTGGAGTGCCATCATTGCGCCTGTCATTATCCTGCTGGTCGGCATTACGCTGCCGCTGGGTCTGTTCCCCGGTGATGCGCTGAGCTATGAGCGCGTCCTGGCATTTGCAGGTAGCTTTATTGGCCGGGTATTCATCTTCCTGATGATTGTCCTGCCGCTGTGGTGCGGCCTGCACCGTATCCATCATGCGATGCATGATCTGAAGATCCACGTACCGAGCGGTAAATGGGTGTTCTACGGTCTGGCAACTATCCTGACCGTGGTCACACTGATTGCCGTAGTCACTATCTGACACACCAGGCCCGCCCTCCGGCGGGCCTGTTATTTCGGCATCTTCCCCACCAGCCACTGAGCAAATTCACGCATTGCCGGGGTTTGGGCGCGTGACTGCAGCCGCGTTAGCCAGTAACTGCCAAGATCAATCTGCGTCGTAAACGGCTGCACAATGCGCTCGCTGTTCAGCAGATGGGTAAACATATCGACAGGGGCGATAGCAATGCCTGTGCCTGTCTGTGCGGCCTCCAGCATAGTGACCGACGAATCAAACACCATCACCCGATGCGTGGGTGAAGGCGGGTTTTCTCCGGCGGCCTGCATCCAGGCTGTCCACTCGTCGCGCCGGTAAGAGCGCAGCAGGGTAAACTTCAGGATATCGGCAGGGGTGTGCAGCGCGGCTGCAATGTCAGGCGTGCAAAGTGGTGCCAGCAGCGCTGAACAGAGGAACGTCGCCTCCGTGCCGTGCCACGCTCCCCCACCGTAGCGAATGGTGTAATCAAGCCCTTCCGCTGCCGGATCGACGCGATTGTTGTGCGTCGAAAGCTGAAGATCGATATGCGGATAACTGCGACGGAAATCATCCAGCTGTGAGAATAACACCCCAGTGGCAAAGGTCCCCACCACGCCAATTTTCAGCTTCTCCTGCGCCCGATGGTTAGCAAAGCGATCCAGCATGCCTGCGATACGATCGAAGGAGTCATTCAGCACCGGCAGCAGATTCTCGCCTTCGGTGGTTAACATCAACCCGCGCGAAACGCGGACAAACAGCTGGCAGTTAAGGTGTTGCTCCAGCGCCTTAACGTGCTGGCTAATCGCGGAATGGGTCACATTCAGCTCAATCGCGGCATGAGTAAAACTGAGATGCCTGGCGGCGGCTTCGAACGCCCGAAGCGAATTAAGAGGGAGATAGCTGCGTGTCATGGTTCCTTCCGTTAGAAAAATTAACAGCTAATGCTAAATTTAACCGTTTGTCAGCCTCAGTCAAATCACCCAGACTACGAACGTCTGACGGGCCCGGACATCCCCTTGATTCGCTATTACGGAAGATAACTGATGATGAAAAAATCCCTAAGCTGCGCCCTGCTGCTCAGCGTTGCTTGCTCTGCTTTTGCCGCGCCGATGTCAGAAAAACAGCTGGCTGACGTCGTGGAACGTACCGTTACGCCCCTGATGAAGGCGCAGGCCATACCCGGAATGGCCGTGGCCGTCATTTATCAGGGCCAGCCACACTATTTTACTTTCGGTAAAGCAGACGTTGCGGCGAATAAGCCCGTCACGCCGCAAACCTTATTTGAGCTGGGCTCCGTCAGCAAAACCTTCACCGGCGTGCTGGGTGGCGATGCCATTGGCCGCAAAGAGATTTCGCTGGCCGACCCGGTCACGAAATATTGGCCTGAATTGACGGGCAAGCAGTGGCAAGGCATTCGCCTGCTAGACCTGGCAACCTATACCGCAGGCGGATTGCCGTTGCAGGTACCGGATGATGTCACCGATAACGCCTCTCTGCTGCGTTTCTACCAGTCCTGGCAGCCAAAGTGGGCCCCGGGTACCACGCGTCTGTACGCCAACACCAGCATCGGTTTGTTTGGCTCACTGGCCGTTAAACCGTCCGGCATGCGCTTCGAGCAGGCCATGGCGGAGCGGGTCTTTAAGCCCCTGAAACTCAACCATACGTGGATAAACGTTCCACACGCTGAAGAGCCGCACTACGCATGGGGTTATCGTGAGGGAAAAGCGGTCCACGTTTCGCCTGGTATGCTGGATGCAGAAGCCTATGGCGTGAAATCTAATGTCAAAGATATGGCGAGCTGGGTGATGGCCAATATGGCACCTGAGACACTCCCGCCGTCCACTCTGCAGCAGGGTATTGCGCTGGCGCAGTCTCGCTACTGGCGCGTGGGTGCCATGTATCAAGGGTTAGGCTGGGAGATGCTCAACTGGCCGGTCGACGCCAAAACCGTGGTGGATGGCAGCGACAATAAGGTCGCACTGGCGCCGTTGCCGGTCGCAGAAGTGAATCCTCCGGCTCCGCCAGTAAAAGCCTCCTGGGTGCATAAAACGGGCTCTACGGGTGGGTTTGGCAGCTACGTGGCGTTTATTCCTGAAAAGCAGATCGGTATTGTGATGCTCGCAAATAAAAGCTATCCGAACCCGGTACGGGTGGAAACGGCTTACCGTATTCTCGAGACGCTACAGTAAACCTTTGCCGGGTGGCGGCTTCGCCTTACCCGGCCTACAAAATTTACGCGTTGTATAGGCCGGGTAAGCGCAGCGCCACCCGGCGAAACACGCTGCACAATCTTCCGCAATTTCCCTGCTGTCATCTACACTTAACAAAAAACAGTAAGGAAACTCCTATGCGCATTCTGCCTGTTATCGCCGCGGTGACAGCCGTGTTTTTAGTGGTTGCCTGCAGTTCCCCTACCCCTCCCTCCGGCGTCACTGTTGTAAGTAATTTCGACGCTCAACGTTTCCTCGGAACCTGGTATGAAATCGCCCGGCTCGATCATCGGTTTGAGCGGGGGTTAGAGAAAGTCACAGCACATTACAGTTCGATGGACGACGGGGGTATTCAGGTGATCAACCGTGGATACAATCCGGATCGGCAGATGTGGCAACAGTCGACGGGAAAAGCGTACTTTACCGGCGACCCGCGCCGGGCCGCGCTAAAAGTCTCGTTCTTTGGCCCGTTCTATGGCGGGTACAATGTCATCGCCCTCGACAGAGAGTACCGCCATGCGCTGGTCTGCGGGCCGGATCGCGACTATTTATGGATACTCTCCCGCACGCCGACCATTTCGTCAGAGATGAAACAGCAGATGCTGGACGTTGCGACCCGGCAAGGGTTTGATGTGTCAAAACTCATCTGGGTAGAACAACCGCATTAGTGGGCGCTGAGTTTCAGCCCAATGATACCGCACACAATCAACGCGAGGCTGGCGATACGCGCCAGACTCGCCGACTCTCCCAGCAGCAAAATCCCGGTAATCGCCGCGCCCACTGCACCAATGCCCGTCCAGACAGCATAGGCCGTCCCCACCGGCAAAGAGCGCATCGCCCAGGAGAGCAGCACAATACTCACAATCATGGCGGTAACGGTAATCACGCTGGGTGTCAGGCGGGTAAATCCGTGGGTGTACTTCAGACCAATTGCCCAAACCACTTCGAGCAGACCGGCGATAACAAGAATAATCCAGGACATTTCAGGCTCCTTAACTTAACTGCAAGTTGGGGCCGTCCCCGGTGAACGAAACGCTTACGGGTCGTCCCGTAAGGCATAGATTAGGTCACTTATTTTGGTTAACGAACGATTTTTTTTCAATCCCTTTGTGCTGAACCTGTTAAGGCAAGAAATAGCCTCAGTATGGCGCGTAGTTCAGGCATTTATCACTCATCCGACTTCTCTATCATGATGTGCTTTCTGATGGCAGGAAGCCAAACCACTAGCCGACTGCGAATCTATTATGTTCAAAATTCTTTTGATTGACCGTTGTCACTTCACCCGCGCGGGGTTTGAAGCATGGCTCAATCATTCCGGTTTGTTTCCCGGGCACTTCGTCGTGACCGGGCTGAATAATCTCATCCTCGCCAGAGAGCATATTCTGCAGTGGGATCCGTCGGTGGTTATCGCCGATCTGCACGGCTTTATGCAGGACATTCACCATTTCCAGCAGCTTTCTTCCCTGTTGAACGCCAGTGAAAAAGTGCCTTTCATTTTGCTGCAGTCGGGGGAGGATAAAGAGATGGCAGGCTTTCTGTCCCAATTTCCGATATGGGCTTCGCTTACCAAAAATGCCGGACTGGAGACGCTGGCGACGGTCATCAACGACGCCCTGACGACTCGCGCAAGCGTTGAGATCCCTGCGGTCGCAGCCCCCCTGTTGACTCGCCAGGAGGAGAAGGTGTTGACACTGTGGATGGATGGCGCAAGCAATCAGAAGATTGCCACTCACCTGAGTATCAATGGAAAAACGGTCTATACCTATAAGCGAAATATCCGCATGAAATTGCATATGGATACGCGCTTTTCCCCGTTTTTATCTCTGCAGGAATCAGAAAACTGACGGTACGAAACCCGTCCGGGCCCGTACCGTTTTTAAATTACTGCTGAGCTTTTGTTGCCGCGCCGGAGATTGCACTACCGCCTTCAGAAATGTCCTGACCAACGCCGCGCGTGGTATTACAGGCCGTTAACACTGAAGAAAGTACCAGAACTGAAAAGATCGCTGCAATTGTCTTCTTAACCATAATATCTTCCTTTTATAGCCAGAGTTGTTTTGTGTATAGCAACTTAAGAATAGACAAGATCCCGCCAGTTGACGGAAAAGGAAGCATTTTTAGGAAAATTAGACGGGATTAGCTGGCGGCGTGAGAAATGATATGGCCGAGATCCTGGATATCCTCCCCCATTCCACGTGTGGTATTACAGCCGGAAAGCAACGCGCTGGACAGCGCTAACAGAAGCAGAATTTTAACGGTGCGTTTCATCATCCCTGCCTGCAAAAATCAGGCGCAGCAACGCTGCGCCTTAACACTTACTTCACGCGAGATACGTATTCGCCGGAGCGGGTATCCACTTTGATCACTTCGCCAGTCTGTACGAACAGTGGCACTTTTACCACGGCACCGGTAGACAGTTTCGCTGGCTTACCACCTGTACCGGCGGTGTCACCTTTCAGACCTGGGTCAGTTTCAACGATTTCCAGTTCAACGAAGTTCGGTGGGGTAACCGCGATAGGCTGGCCGTTCCACAGGGTCACGATGCACTCAGCCTGATCCAGCAGCCATTTGTCGCTATCGCCAATGGCTTTAGCGTCAGCAGACAGCTGTTCGAACGTTTCGTTGTTCATGAAGTGCCAGAACTCACCGTCGTTGTACAGGTAAGTCAGGTTCATATCGACAACATCAGCGCCTTCAGCGGAGTCAGTAGACTTGAAGGTTTTTTCGACACGGGTACCGGTCAGCAGGCGGCGCAGCTTAACGCGTGCAAATGCCTGGCCTTTACCTGGTTTAACGAATTCGCTGGCTTCAACCGCATACGGTTCGCCGTCCAACATGATTTTAAGACCAGCACGAAAATCGTTGCTATAGTACGTTGCCATAAGGCCCTCTAAATTTGTTAACTGGTAGCTTAGCCACAAAATGGCGCATATTGTAACCCTAAACACCCCGTCCAGAGAAGATTGGTTATCGCAACTTGCCGATGTAATCACCAGTCCTGATGAATTACTGCGTCTTCTTGAGCTCGAACAGCATACCGATTTGCTGGCCGGCCGGGAGGCGAAGCGGCTTTTCGCCCTGCGCGTTCCCCGCGCGTTTGTTGCCCGTATGGAGAAAGGCAATCCTGACGATCCATTATTAAAACAGACGCTTACCGCACAGGAAGAGTTCATTACGGCACCGGGCTATAGCACCGATCCGCTGGAAGAGCAGAACAGCGTGGTACCCGGTTTGCTGCACAAGTATCTGAACCGTGCGCTGCTGCTGGTGAAAGGTGGCTGTGCGGTAAATTGCCGTTATTGCTTCCGTCGACACTTCCCGTATGCCGAAAATCAGGGCAATAAACGCAACTGGCAGGTCGCGCTGGACTATATCGCCGCCCATTCTGAGCTGGATGAGATCATTTTTTCCGGTGGCGATCCGCTGATGGCGAAAGATCATGAGCTGGACTGGCTGCTGATCCAGCTTGAAGCCATTCCGCATATTAAGCGCCTGCGCATACACAGCCGTCTGCCGATTGTTATTCCGGCACGTATCACCGACGGACTGGTCTCACGCCTTGAGCAGTCCCGCCTGCAGGTGCTGCTGGTGAACCATATCAATCACGCCAATGAAATTGATGATGCATTTCGTGCGGCAATGGTGCGTTTACGCAAGGCAGGCGTGACGCTTCTGAACCAGAGCGTGCTGCTGCGCGGTGTAAATGATAATGCCCGCGTGCTGGCGGACCTCAGCAATGCGCTGTTTGATGCGGGAGTGATGCCCTATTACCTGCACGTGCTGGATCGCGTTCAGGGTGCGGCCCATTTCATGGTGACGGATGAAGAAGCCCGGCAGATCGTGCGTGAACTGTTAACGCTGGTGTCAGGTTATATGGTGCCGAAGCTGGCGCGTGAGATTGGCGGTGAACCGAGCAAGACGCCGCTGGATTTGCAGCTAAGACAGAGCTAGTTTCCCCTCAGCCTAACCCTCTCCCG
>NZ_JAMJFW010000033.1:0-57261 GCF_023544405.1 Enterobacter cloacae complex sp. OE43NF | reverse complement strand
TGGAGCAACTGGTTATCTCGTTCAATCATATGATTGGAAAGATTGAGGATGTCTTTACCCGCCAGGCCAATTTCTCTGCCGATATCGCGCATGAGATCAGAACGCCCATCACCAATCTGGTGACGCAGACTGAAATCGCACTGAGTCAGGATCGAACACAGAGGGAACTTGAGGATGTCCTCTATTCCAGTCTTGAAGAGTATAACCGGATGACCAAAATGGTCAGCGATATGCTGTTCCTGGCACAGGCAGATAATAATCAGCTGATACCTGACAGGGTCATGTTTGACCTCAGAGCGGAAGTCATGAAAGTCTTCGAGTTTTTCGAAGCCTGGGCCGAAGAACGCAATATCACGCTCAAATTTAACGGGATGCCCTGCCTGGTTGAGGGAGATCCACAAATGTTCAGAAGGGCGATCAATAATCTGTTATCCAATGCCCTGCGTTATACCCCGGAGGGACAGGCAATCACCGTCTCAATAAGAGAGCAGGAGAGCTTTTTTGACCTTGTGATTGAAAATCCGGGGAAACCAATCCCTGAAGAGCATTTATCAAGGTTGTTTGACCGTTTTTATCGGGTGGATCCGTCCAGACAACGAAAAGGAGAAGGCAGCGGCATCGGCCTTGCGATTGTGAAGTCAATCGTGGAAGCACATCACGGAAGAGTGCAGGTGGAATCGGACGTACACTCAACGCGTTTTATCTTATCCGTGCCCAGACTGGAGAAAATGATTCCGGACACCCAGTGCTGGGAATAAAGATTTAAATGACAAAGATGTCATTAGCCTGTCATGCAGCAAACAGAAGCCATTCGATATAATTAGTGCAACTTATCAGGAAGGCTGGATTGCTTTATCAATATCCGGCGTCAGTGGACGCCAGGAAATGAATATCCAGTCCCCTCCCGGAGAAATAAACACTTCCGAACCTGTTTCAGTTATGGAACTGAAAACACCGGTTGTACTCCCCCGGACATCACTAATTAAGAAATGGAGAGTTATCATGAAAAATATCGTATTAGCATCCTTGCTGGGCTTTGGCTTAATTTCTTCGGCCTGGGCCACTGAAACCGTGAATATCCATGAGCGGGTCAACAATGCACAGGCACCTGCTCACCAGATGCAGTCTGCTGCGGCTCCTGTCGGGATCCAGGGGACTGCACCTCGTATGGCCGGTATGGACCAGCATGAACAGGCCATTATTGCTCATGAAACCATGACGAACGGGTCGGCGGATGCGCACCAGAAAATGGTGGAAAGTCATCAGAGGATGATGGGAAGTCAGACCGTTTCCCCTACCGGGCCGTCGAAGTCATTAGCGGCAATGAATGAGCATGAAAGAGCTGCAGTTGCCCATGAATTTATGAATAACGGTCAGTCTGGCCCACATCAGGCCATGGCCGAAGCGCATCGTCGCATGCTCAGTGCAGGCTGACGGCGAGGGAAGTATCTGTGCTGTCCTTATTTCCTTGATAGATTTTTCCGTAACCGGATATATGGCAACATCTTTGCCCCCTACAGGGGGCATTTTTATCAGATTCTGCTACAGTTAACGGGCATCAACGCTAAAAGGATATTTTTTATGAAAGCCAGAAACACTTTATTTGCAGTATTAATGTTATCCCTGCCAGCGATTTCAGCAGAACATTCAGAAATGAAAATGACTGATATGTCTACCTCGGCTTCGTCACAGGAATATATGGCTGGCATGAAAGACATGCATGACAAAATGATGGCTGCCGTAAATGAGTCCGATCCCGACAAGGCTTTTGCGAAAGGCATGGTAGCGCACCATGAAGGGGCAATAGCAATGGCTGAGACCGAGCTCAAATACGGAAAAGATCCGAAAATGAGAAAGCTCGCGCAGGACATCATTAAAGCTCAAAAAGGTGAAATTGAGCAGATGAATAAATGGCTTGATAGTCAAAAGTAAACATTGTAGAAATGTCACGACAAGCGTGATTTTACATCGTTCCTGGGCGCGGGAGTCGGTTAATCTTTATATAATTCAAACCCGATTAATTTCGGGTTTTTACTACTCTGTACTCCGGTCCTTTGTTGAGGACCGGAATATATGCACCTGAGATGCTTATTTAATACATTATCTCGTCATGGATACAATGTCGCTCAGGATCTCAACCAGCTCGCTTCTCTCCTGCGTTCCGTCATGATAGGTTGATCTTGAGATGATTCTTTCTGATGTCATCTGAGGCCAGAATTTATCTAGTACATTATCGGGTTTCATTCCCACAGCCCGGCCGATTATTTTTTTAGCGTCACAGGTGTCCGTAAACGTGACGGCTACACCAGTAATTTCCTCGATAAGATCCGGGCACAGATAGTTTTCTATCTCACGTTTGCGCGTAGCGAAAAATACCTTACCGGCCTCCTCTACTTCTTTTTTACGCTTCTGGATGGACAGAACCTGTGCAGGGTCTCCCCCAATATCGGAGTCCAGAAATACGCACCAGGGAAGCCCCAGATCTTTGGCCAGATTCAATGTAACCCAGTGTTTGACGCTACCACACCCTCCTATGAGGACTGGCACTATTTTCACGTCCTCCAGAGAGGCTGGCAGCGCACCTGACTGTTTTAATGAACTGGCCGCATGCCTCAGGAAAGTAACATCCGACTTTCCCTCTACCAGAACAATCCCCTGCGCCCTTTCCATACCGGTCTCTGGCAGCACCCCCAGGCTTTCAGTGGCTTCCTTCAGCACTGCGTCATCCGGCATTTTTACTACGGGTTCACCCGCCTCATTTCGGGTAACATAACGTACGCCTTCGACAGGGATTAATCCGGCCAGCGCCGGGACATGGGTGGTGACGATAATCTGACGGTGCGGCTGGCCTGCCAGTGCCAGTAACGCTTTCATCAGCATCATCTGATAGTTCGGATGCTGTGACGTTTCAGGCTCCTCTATGGCATAAATCACATTTCTGGGCGTCCCCGCGACATTCTTTTCAGCCTCAGCCCGAAAAAAATTCAACAGGATAAGCCTCCTTATCCCGCTGCCGCGCTTATTGATGGGGATGCCATTTTCCCCGTCCAGGGTGAAATTGAAGGTCCACTTGGGTTTCTCCTTAAATCGTGGAGTCAGTTCACTGGCGAGTTCGGGGGCCATTTCACGTAATTTATCCAGCGTTCTCTGTGCGACATCCAGGACGCTGTCCTGAATCTCATTTTCCAGCGCTGTAATTTTGTCCTGCAGCGCAGCCTGAGCGTCTTTTACGGCCTGCTGTAAGGGGTTTTTAGCTTCGGAATCCCCGTCGCTGCTTTCCCTGTCGGCTTTGAAAATCGCATACGTGGGCAGCAAATCGAGGATCTTACCCCATAATGATTTTGTGTCGGTTCCGAACTCTTTATCGACATCCAGCATAATTTCCGAACAGGTATAGGGGGCTGCGGCTTCCCTGATGGCCTGACGCCATAACGATGCAGTGCGTTTATCCGCCACATTTTTTTCAACTTCTTTTCCCACCGCCTTGAGCTCAGAAATTTTCATGCCCAGTAAATTTCTCAGGGGCTCCTCATCCGGGTGGATGCAGCGGATGCAGGTCTGCTCCGGTTTTCCTGAGGTCGTTGCTTTAAACGTTTTGACGATTTCAAAATTGCCGTCCTCATTCAGCAGATGTTCTGAGGCGAGCGTGGTCTGCACCCTGTCGTCGATCATGATAAAATCGGGCAGGTCATCAAATTCACAGGCTATTTCAAAACGGCCGTCCCCTTCTCTTAGGCTGAAACAGTTCATGTCATTCTTGTCAGCCTTCATTCCTTCTGTTTCAAAAAAAATAGCCAGCGCTTCCAGAAGCGTTGATTTCCCAAAGTCATTACGACCGACAATACCCGTCATGCTTTCATCAATAATGATTTCAGTAGAGTTTCTGTAGCCTCTGAAGTTTTTCAGTTTTAATTTTCTGAGCCGCATATGAAGTCCTGTGTGTAAGAAAGCGTTTTGCTGCAACCTGAATACAAAATATATTTTCAAATGCCTGCCAACAAGCAGGGATAACCGTTATTCAGAATATCTTAACGACATTTCGGGATTATGATCTGGTCGCGCTTTCAGAACTTTACTGCCCCTCAAAACACCGGAAACTAACTTGTGGTTGGTTACATGGCAAAGTTAAAACTCCAGAATCACGGGTAATGATTTCAATGCTTATTATATTTTTTGGAATTGACTCATGAGCTTTATAATTTAAATGATAATAATAACCATTCTTTTATGCGTAATATTTGCTACTGACACTGATGAATTTAAAAGAAGATAGATTTTCATTTACGGATTATTTCCTAAATTCATCGATAATGTGATCGACATAAAATTTTCACTGAAGAATGAAGAGATAATTTAAGGCC
Source organism: Enterobacter cloacae complex sp. OE43NF (assembly GCF_023544405.1). Lineage (NCBI taxonomy): Bacteria > Pseudomonadati > Pseudomonadota > Gammaproteobacteria > Enterobacterales > Enterobacteriaceae > Enterobacter > Enterobacter cloacae complex sp. OE43NF. The sequence goes on along the minus strand of NZ_JAMJFW010000033.1, from coordinate 52,900 downwards.
GAGCGAAATAGCTCAAAATGGTGTATTTAACATAACAGAAGAAATGAAAGGCTCTATCGCAACCTGATACTTCAGGCCGCTAAGGGGTTAATCTTGTTGAAGAAAAATTAGACCGGGAAGCGCCAGGCGTCACCATTTCTCCCGCCTGGCTGGAAGTGAAGAATAATTGTGCATAGCTCCGTATTCGGGCTTTGCATCTGACAATGGTTCCCTGGATGAAAGTACGATCTCCACTCCAAGGACGCTGAACACCCTAAACAAACGCTCAAAACCCGCACTTGCAGGGTTGGCCTCTAGTCGGGCATAAGTTTGCTGTGTTATACCCAAACGTTCAGAAACATCTTTTTGCGTCAGTCCATTGGCTTTGCGAAAGCCGATTAAAACAGGACGTAACTGATTCAAAGTCTTCAAAGCGTATTGAGTGTTCATAAGTGACCTTCCGTATCGACGAGTTAACAAGCATAACGCAGGGATTTACAGCATATAGGCTGTAATGCTCATTAACAGACTATAGGCTGTAATACGAATCCTGCCAAGATGCGGCATCTTTCAAATACAAGGCCGTATTGGGTAAGCAGTACACCGTTATATAGCACCCCTTGCCCCTTTGCTGGAGAGGGACCCACGTGATCGCAGGTCTTTTAGACGTTGTTGCTAACCGGCATCATACACAGGTGGTAACCCCCAGGGAAACTCTATGAGTGATAATTTATTCCTGCCCCAGTCAAAATATAAAACCTTATCTAACTAGCTTTCTTAGTATTTTATAAATGAAGTGAAATTAGCGAAGAAGTTTTACATTGTAAAGTGAGCAAAAATATTTACCATTCAACTGGCAAAATTTACAATCTGCAGCCCTTAGCCTGAGAAAATGCACATTAACAGAATAATCATCAAGTCCGATAGAGGCATAACTTACGTCCTCAAAAATATCAGAAATAAATGAGTTGAAATTACAAAAATTAACTTCACTTAACATCTTGAACACCGCAGAAATATATCTATCATGCATTATCTTGACTTCGATAACCTTAGATAAACTTGAATGCGACTTACATTTGAAGAGATCAAAGAGAAAGTAAATCAGCATATTTTTATTGTCCGAAATCCATTTTAAAATTTTATTACGTGCACATGGTAATATATACACTGGATTTTTGAAAGGGTTTGAAACGTCAACCACAAGGGAACAATAACCATGAGGATTTATTCCACTTATAATTAAGTCACTAAGTCCTTTCACTGCATTCAAATAGTTATCAAAACAAACCTCATATAAACTGGTACTATGAACTGCACATTTAGATTCAAACAAACATCTATGACGCAGATAACCAATGCCTTTAGAGTGTATATCTTCAACAATACATTTGTGACAGTAACGAATGTTTGAGATGTTTACCAATGGATATGAATTAGTTATGTGAAAATTTTTCCGACAGGCATCTTCAACAGCGTTAAAATACCCGTAAACACCAGAAGATAACGACACTATATTGGAAGTTAGTATATAACCATTTCTAGTGGCAAGAATGTCATATATATCCTGCAAGCTATGCAATTTGTACATATCAATCAGTTCGAAACGAGGAAAGGCATCGTACCTTAGTGCGCCATGCTTTGATATTATGTTCCTGCAATTGGATAAGTTATACATTATCTGTGAACGCAGAAGAAAACTGTGCCACAATTCATTTTCGTAAACCATATAACTCCCTCTTATTTAATTAGTTCCATTTTTCTGAGAAGTATCATTGTCATTGGTAGTTTATCTCTGTATTTCAAAAGCCAGCCATGCCCTCCCAGTAAAGCATCTAGACTTGTAAGTGACATCGAGTACTGCCCCTGAGATAAAACATCATTTATTAATGATGATGAGATAATATCTCTCTCGCTCCAGTCTACTCTTTTATTTTTATAGCATCGTATTGTTTTAGGAAGACAGGAATTAAGCCAGTCACATTCATGTTTATTTAGCCAATAGAAACTTGCATAACAACTTTCTTTGACTAACTTTCGTGTTATAGAAACGGATTGATTATGTATAAATCTTAATATTTTCTGCTTATGACGCCGTCTTAAAGAATCTTTTTTACATTTTTTACGCCATGAGCATAAACCGTAACAAGATGAAATTACAGAGGATACAGCTCCTTCCGATAATGAGTTTTTCTCAGCTATGGATGCCAGACTAAACCCCCTTACAGCCATAGACTTGATAAGCAATTCAGTGAATATATTAATTTATGTGTTTCGCTTAAACGCCCTCAGGTATTTTTTATAAATAAGTGTTTTAATGTAACATCTGCTGCGACTAAATTCCTTCCCAAGGTTGCTAACACTAGTATTATTTTCAACTATATGAAAACTGTATTTCTTATGACTTTTAAAGATTTCTTTCTTTTTATTAGTACGACTTCCTGCATACGTTGGCCAGCAAGTATTTAACAAACAATAACAAAGCAAAAGATGCTTTGTGGGATGCTGACAACATTTGTCTTTGAGTATAGGCTCCCAGTAATGATAATCAGTTAGGGATGTTGGTATAAGTCCCGATGAACCCTCCCCAAATAACTGGCACTTAGCATAAACATGTGCGTAGAATACATTTTTCTTTAAATTTCCATCCAATGATAATAAATTCAACTTTTTAAGTACATCCATGTAATTGGGGTGTGTAATATCTTTTCTTCTGATTATATTTAGGGACTCATAACAAAACTTAGCAAAATCGAAGTCTATCTCATTGCTAAGTTGTTCTGTATACGAAACAGGAGGCATCAGTCCAATACGTATGTGCGGTGAAGAAGGGACATGGATGCTTTCAAGCGCTACCGGATGCCGATGGCAGGTTGTAACCCCATGAAGCTGATGCGCCAGATGCCAATAAGTAACACCATAATGAAAAGTATCTTCACGAGCGCAAACCGGGCAAAACTTCAATAGTGTGCGCTGCCCTAGTGAAAAATTACTAAGGCGGCACAATCGATTAAGCCTGGCAGGGGTCGTGTTGAAATCCATAATTTCATTACGACTGATTGGTAGTGCCCAGGCAAAAAGAGGGAGTAAAGTCTGTTCATGCCAGAGCTGATCTGCACTTTCGGATGTATGAAGAGAAATAGCCTTTAATCCTGAATTGAGAATTGGATGGACGTTCATATCAGGTTTGTTGAAAATGATCGTTAACAGAGAAGATGGGGACATACCGTACACGGTAGTTGTCCGACAAAACCGGCTGAACAAGGATTCATCAGGCAAAACAGGCAACATTCTCATTTCCCACACCTCTCTTTGACCGTTACGAACTGTTACCTCATTACAATTTATTAAGTGGATCTATATTTATAAGCCCGCAACGCTGAAGAGCATCGTAGGTATTTTTCTTTTCAGCTGTTCTGTTGATAACAAGATCGTGGTCAAGAGACAGTATTTTCTCGTCGAAATTGCGCAAAACCTCGTCTATTTTTCCTACGAATTCCTTGTGCTGTGGCCTGTCTATATCCCCAGGGATCAAAGACTTTAGGGACTTCTCTGCCATGATTTTAGCCGAAGCATCACCCTCATTAGATGCAGAGAGCCATTTAGCTTCCTCATCTTCAGTCGCGGCCCCCGGGAGTGGAGTATCCTTATATTCCTCCGTATGACTCACGAGTACCGGTACAGAGGCCGACAAGACTGCGCCAGTGATGATTTCATTGCCGCTACCGATAACCTTTAATTGTGCCCCCCGATAAATCATCTGAGCCAATCCAATATTGCCTTTAGATAAAATGAATAATTTTTCGTTTAACTCATCATTTAATGGAGTTTCAACATTTGTCCATTGTAATGGCCATAAATAATGAATAAACGATTGCCAGTCTTGTGAATCGTATCTAACATTCTTAATTTTCATGTAACCACCAGACTCTGCCCGCCTGGCAATTCTCATTTTCTTTGTCAGCGTCTCGTCAAAAGGATGATTTCCACAAAAAACCATAGATACCCCCATGGAATCTACAATTTCATGTAAAAAATCAATCAACTTACTCTCACCCCCGGTTCTTGAAAATTTAAGCCTCTGCATTTCATCAATAACAAGGATACCCAAAAATGATGATTTAATTCTTTGTGCAATCTGGCGAGCCAGAGCACCATTTCTAATCTCAGGTGTAGTTCGTTCAATACCAATTGCATCATCTAATTTTTGTAAAATCTCTTCACAAAGGTCTCTCACACTTGAATTGTATGGACAATTAATCTTTACCCATACAATTTGCTTACTGAAGCCGGGAAAAACTCCTTTATAGCTGCTGTGTTCTATAATCTGAGGGAAATGATCCATGACTTGCTCAATCATGGTAGTTTTTCCAGAACCACTCATTCCAACTATCGTAATAGTTTCAGCCTGGGATTTAAAATATCCACTTTCTGGCTCAATATCAGGACGCTCATTTCCATAGTAATGAAGATATTGAATTGTTCCGCTTTTTAAAGGATTACGAGCTGCATAGCTTTCCCTAAGTGCCCGTAAGATCATCTTATAAGCCTGGATAAGATTGGTTTGAGGGCAACGGAATTTCTTTATACGTTCGACATACTGCTCTCTAACATTCGCCGGGGCAGTCCAGCGGATTTTTTCGTCAATTTCGGGGAAATAACTCATTTCCAGAAGTACTTCATCTTCCGTAAGCGCTTCAGGAAGTGCTTCAATTAAGGGATTGCCACGATACTCAGGTAACTCCTGTTCTTTATATATCGCTGAAACGCGCCGTATAAGATTCATTATTCTGCGTCCTCAGTCTTCTTCTTACCTTTTAACCATCTTTGTTTCTCCTCCCGGCCAGGCAAAAGCAGAACATTACTGGATGAAGGAAGTAGGGGTTCAGATCTTCCATTAGCAACATGAGTTCGCCCTAATGAATCAAGTTCATTTTTCCTGTTCTTTTTAATATCTTTACCATGTACCCGGCGAGATTCGTATATTTCATTTAATCTTTCGTTACCTTTCCTGTTAAATTCATCTTTATTATTGATATTGCTGAGCGAATCCAGAGTAAATAAATTAATTTCTTTTTGAGTATCTACCCAATCAGCCATTACATCTGTATCAAGATGAGCTTTCCCTTTAAATACATCTCTTTTCTTAAGTAGGTAATGTTTTTTGAAAATGCTATTTTTGTCAAATCTTACATATATATAATCTACGCAATTGTCATCTATTCTTGCTTCACAAGTGGTTCTTCCAAATACTCTGACACCTGATGCAATTTCAGGATCACATTCATAAAAAAGATTATTGTACTGAATCCCATCGGCGGTAATGTTAGCGTTCACAGGGATTAACAATCGTGCGATCACTTCGTCGGCCCCAACGGCTCTTGCGCTGAATCTCCCGTGCTTTAAGCTTATCATCCAACTATTTTTTGGTGATATTACGAGATCATTTTCAATCAGTAAGGGATTGATATAAGCCAGTTCCTCATACGTTCTCTGATTATGTGCAAGTATCTCCCGAATCAGTAAAGACGTGACCTCCTGAATCGTTAAACAAGCCCTGGATTGCGGTGTTGGCTCTCCTTTAACAATCTTTCCCCTTCGTGTTGTTCCAATAAGCCTATGAATAACCTCATCATTCAGAATGCCGAAACAGCGTTCAACAATGCTTTTTCTGTCGCCTCTACCGACTGGCGCAAACTCAAGTTTTGTCAGGGGGGTCATCTCTTCCTGAGGTTTAAGACCAATCATCTCCCCGTTGTCACACATCAATGTTAATGGAATGTGAGAACAAGGCCAATCATCATCAGTAATAGAGATTCCAAATAATCTACAATATTCTTTTTTTGGCATAAAGCAATTTGCTAACGCTTGTCGGGCGGCTCGCCATGAAGCATGGTATAAAGAAACATGAAGGCCAACAATCATTCTTGTTGCACGATCCACCACTGTATAAATAGTAGGACGCCCAATGACTTTTCGTCTGTTTAAACTCGAAATAAGATGTACATCAGCGACAGTTGAGTCTATTTCGAAAACATCACCCGGCAAAACAGTTGTATTAGCCACACTACCTAAAAGCGCCCGCATTTTGAGGTCTATTTCTTTTTTCGTGTTCTTCTTATTTATCGAGAAATCTTTAGTGAAGAGTTTTTTATTCCAGTATGAAAATTGTTTTAAAGAAGGAACATATGGAGCTCTATTTTCTAGGTTTGCTGTTTTAATTTCATCCCTAAAATACAAATCAATATGTCTCTCTAATGTTTTCTTTATCGTATCTCCGTTAACTTTATAATGATACGTAATGAGAGATTTTCTAATATTATTTATATCTCTTTCATTAAGAATGAAAACACGTGATCGTTCATTAGGTAATGCTCTGTTTTTTTTGGAATTCCCAAGTTTAATTTCATGTTTGATTCTACTTTTCCCAGCGGCGCCACAGTTCGAGAATGCGGGTAGCAATGCATAAATATCCTGCCCATGTCGCCAATACAACGCCAGAAGCGTTCTGATAGTATATTGTGATATTTTTTTATTTCTTGAGTAATCCATTAAAAGGTGCGACTTTTTATGTAATGCATAGTCGAACAGAAACATTCTGTCATCTACAAGATCTTTAATGATATTGTAATTTTCATCTCGCCTTCCTCTGTCTTTATCTGTTAATTCTTTCTCATCTACTAACATATATGAAGGATATATATAATCTTTACAAGTTATGCTATTTGATTCAATATAATATTTAAACATTGAAAATGAGAAAGGGATTGGCTTACCCGTTCTTTCTGATTTTATTTTAAACAAAATTAACAAATCGACCTTTCTGTCAAAATCCAAAACACGGTAAAGTCCCTCTGCAAGCAAATCAGTGCCTTGAGAGAGCCAGACTGAATTCCTAATAATATCCATTTGCGTTCAGTCCTATATAGTGGTCATTGGAAATTATCTTTATCAGACCGGTTTCGAGTATTGGATATGATAAATCAACATTTATCATTTTTAATCCAATCATTGCCTGCAATAACATCATCGCTTCTTGTGCGTCTACCCCAAAGATTGATGAAATCATTGCACGTAGTCCTACTATGGGATAAACATCTGGTTTAAGCTTCCATAGGATTTTATCAAGAGGATATTTATCATAAATTTCAGAACCATCTCTTAATACAGAAGTAGCCCAGCAAATGTTTTTACCGACGACGTTATTGAGTTCCGAGCCAACATAAATTTGAAACTCAACATCAATCAACTGCCAAAACATCCTCTCTATTTCAAGTTTTTGGGCTTCGCGTTCAGGTATGCTCTCGTTATGTTTTACTGCTATAGCTTTGTATCGAAGTCCGCCTTCAGGAGTTCTCAAGGTCAGTAAAAAATCGGTTGTCATAACATTCAGAACTTCGACAGGTACTCCTCTTACTCCCCTCACCATAGGATGTTGAAAATGTAGATGATTTGCTATTTGTTGGGTAAGCCGGAGAGGAAAGAGTGGGAATTGTTCCCGGATATCAATCACCGAGTCATTAAACTCAGCCAGATAGAAAAAGTTACTTTCGACAGAAGAAAGGAGATGATGGTTTCGAAACGTCTTAAGGCCAAAGACTATCGAACGGTTTCCACGGGATTTAACGTCCTGAGCTCTAAGCCAGGGCTGATAACTTTGGCCATAGCCCACTCCTATGCCGTCACCTAGCGCATTTTCATAATCCAAATAGGATTTGAGACGCCTACCCCTAGCCATGATCGTACCCTAAAAACGACATTGATACGTACCTATATGTGCATTTTATAGTCTCCAACCCTATAACCACACATTCAGTAAGTATACAACATTAGCGTCGTTTTTTGAGAATGGTTACAACTTTAGTGCTTTGTGTACAACTTTATTGTCCTCGGACATCGGCCAGCGCCTGCGCACACGCCCAGGCACTGGCCCACGCCCACTGGAAGTTATACCCGCCGAGCCAGCCGGTCACATCCATAACTTCACCGATGAAGTAGAGGCCCGGCACGTTGCGTGCCTCCATCGTGCGCGAGGAGAGCTCATTCGTGTCGACACCGCCCAGCGTGACCTCCGCCGTGCGGTAGCCTTCGGTGCCGTTGGGCTGCACGCACCAGTTTGTCAGGGTCTCTACCAGCGTCTCCTGCTCGCGGCTGTTAAGCTGCTTAAGGGAAACATCCGGGATCTGCCCTAACCCCTGCAAACACTCCACCAGACGCTTCGGCAACTGCATCGCCAGGGTATTTTTCAGGCTCTGATTCGGGTGCGCCGCACGCTGTTCATTGAGGAACGCATCCAGATCGCACTCCGGCAGCAGGTTAACCGTGACGAACTCGCCCGGCTGCCAGTAGCTGGAGATTTGCAGCACCGCCGGGCCGGAGAGGCCGCGGTGGGTAAAGAGGAGGTTTTCGCGGAACACCGTTCCGTCTTCGGCGGTAATAACGGAAGGAACAGAAACGCCAGAAAGCGTCTGAAGCTGTTCCAGAAGCGGTTTGTGCAGAGTAAAAGGAACCAGTCCCGCACGCGTTGGCAGCACCTTCAGGCCAAACTGCTCGGCAATTTTGTAGCCGAACGGCGAGGCGCCCAGCCCCGGCATCGACAGACCGCCGCTGGCAATGACCAGGTTATCGGCGCTGACGCTTTCGCCGTTGAGCTGCAGCGTATAGCCCTGCTCGTCGCGGGATACGTCCAGCACCTCTGTACGCAGGCGCATTACCACGCCGCCCTTCTCGCACTCGGCCACCAGCATATCGACAATCTGCTGCGCGGAGTCGTCGCAGAACAGCTGTCCCAAGGTCTTCTCATGCCACGCGATACCGTGCTTACCCACAAGATCGATAAAATCCCACTGGGTATAACGCGCCAGCGCAGATTTACAAAAATGGCGGTTCTGGCTCAGATAGGCCGCAGGTTCGACATACAGGTTCGTAAAGTTGCAGCGCCCGCCGCCAGACATCAGGATCTTGCGCCCAGGCTTTTTACCGTTATCCAGCAGCAGCACGCGACGACCCGCCTGTCCGGCCATCGCCGCACAAAACATACCCGCCGCACCGGCGCCAATTACCACGGCATCAAACCTTTCCACGTCAAAACCCTCTTTGTTCACTGCCGCGGATTGTAAAGTTTCCTCTGTGGTCACACCAGCGTAAAAAGATATTACAAAGCCATTTCATTGAAATTTAAAGAATATCCTTTCAGGCACTTTTCCCAAATCAGGTGGTATGTCAAAAAAAGTCTATATTTCACTTTGCCCGCCGCGCATTTGTCCTGGATAATGCGCCGCGTTCATGTCCTCAAAATGGCGTAACGTCCTATGCTACATTTGTTTGCCGGCCTGGATTTACATACCGGGCTTTTATTATTGCTTGCTCTGGTTTTTGTACTGTTTTACGAAGCGATCAACGGCTTCCACGACACTGCAAACGCAGTAGCAACGGTTATCTACACTCGCGCAATGCGATCGCAACTGGCGGTCGTTATGGCGGCGGTATTTAACTTTTTTGGTGTCCTTCTGGGCGGACTGAGCGTTGCGTATGCCATTGTGCATATGCTGCCAACGGATCTGCTGCTTAACGTAAGTTCTGGCCATGGCCTCGCTATGGTGTTCTCAATGCTGCTTGCTGCAATTATCTGGAACCTCGGTACCTGGTATTTCGGCCTGCCTGCATCCAGTTCTCACACCCTCATCGGTGCCATTATCGGTATCGGGTTAACCAACGCCCTGATGACCGGTACCTCGGTTGTTGATGCGCTTAACCTGCCTAAAGTACTGGGTATTTTCGGTTCTCTGATCATCTCCCCTATCGTCGGTCTGGTGGTTGCGGGTGGATTGATTTTCATCCTGCGTCGCTACTGGAGCAACACGAAAAAACGTGCGCGTATCCACCTGACGCCAGCAGAGCGTGAGAAGAAAGACGGCAAGAAAAAGCCACCATTCTGGACGCGTATCGCCCTGATCATTTCCGCCATCGGCGTGGCCTTCTCTCACGGCGCGAACGACGGGCAGAAAGGCATCGGTCTGGTGATGCTGGTTCTGATTGGCGTTGCACCGGCGGGCTTCGTGGTTAACATGAATGCCTCCGGTTATGAAATCACCCGTACCCGTGATGCGGTCAATAACGTTGAAACCTATTTCCAGCAGCACCCTGAACTGCTGAAAAAAGCGACCGGCGTTGACCAGTTGATCCCGTCGCCTGAAGCGGGTGCGACCACCGCGCCGGGCGAGTTCCACTGCCACCCGGCAAACGCGATTAACGCGCTGGAACGTGCAAAAGGCATGCTGGGCGATATCGAAAGCTACGACAAACTGGCCGTTGAACAGCGTGGTCAGCTGCGTCGCATTATGCTCTGCATCTCTGACGTGACCGACAAAGTCGCGAAGCTGCCAGACGTGAATGCTGACGACAAGCGTCTGCTGAAGAAACTGAAAAGCGATATGCTCAACACCATTGAGTACGCGCCAATCTGGATCATCATGGCTGTCGCGCTGGCACTGGGTATCGGTACGATGATTGGCTGGCGTCGTGTGGCAACCACCATCGGCGAGAAGATCGGTAAGAAAGGCATGACCTATGCGCAGGGCATGTCCGCGCAGATGACGGCGGCGGTCTCTATCGGTCTGGCAAGCTACACCGGAATGCCGGTCTCCACCACCCACGTACTCTCTTCGTCCGTGGCAGGTACCATGATTGTTGATGGCGGCGGTCTGCAACGCAAAACCGTGACCAACATTCTGATGGCCTGGGTGTTTACGCTTCCGGCGTCTATCCTGCTCTCGGGTGGGTTGTACTGGATTGCGCTGAAGCTGATTTAATTGGCTGAAGGCGACAAAAAAGCGGGTCAGGAAACTGACCCGCTTTTTTTATGCTCAGTGCCAAATCATTAAGGCAATCATACTGACGACGACCAGGCCACACAGGGCGCTGGTCAAAATGAACTGGCGACGCAGGCGCTCGCAGCGGCGGATAAACTCTTCATCGTGATGATCCCGGTAGCGCTGGTAGTAGATATACCCGACCAGGCGCATCTGTTTGCTGGGCTGTCCATGCGAGGTGAAGAACCCTCCACCGTCCACATACTGATAAAGCAACGGATCGCAACCACGAAGTACCACTAACAGCGCACGTAACGATGAGAAGTAGCGCGCCATATTCACTATGCAAACTACGCATAACGCCCAAAACAATGCGACGGTGCTAATCATACATCCTCCCCGGCGTCCGCCCACGAAGCAAGGCTTCTGAGCTACCGCACCCCAATGCCCTGACAGACAGTTCAGTGAAAGAATGACCAAAAGTCGATCCGGTTCGCGTTTTAATATCCGAACGGTTCATTAAATAGTGTAGGAGATCCGTTAATTTTTTTGCCACAAGGTTAATCGTTATCAACACCAAAGCTTGAAAAATATGTTTAACTGGGCCGTAATGAAAGCATCAGACGACGGCTTTCTGTTTAGTCATCGATAACTTAAGGAAGGAGTAACACTATGGCTTACAAACACATTCTCATCGCGGTAGACCTCTCCCCGGAGAGCAAAGTGCTGGTTGATAAAGCAGTATCCATGGCACGCCCTTACAACGCGAAAGTTTCGCTGATTCACGTTGATGTGAATTACTCCGACCTTTACACCGGTCTGATCGACGTGAATCTCGGCGATATGCAAAAACGCATCTCCGAAGAGACACACCACGCCCTGAGCGAGCTGTCCACCAACGCAGGTTACCCGATCACTGAAACCTTAAGCGGTAGCGGCGATCTGGGCCAGGTGCTGGTCGATGCGATTAAGAAATATGATATGGACCTGGTGGTTTGCGGTCATCACCAGGACTTCTGGAGCAAGCTGATGTCCTCAGCGCGTCAGCTGATCAATACCGTTCACGTGGATATGCTGATTGTTCCGCTGCGTGACGAAGAAGACGAGTAAGTGCAAAAAAGCCCGGTGGCGCTAACGCTTACCGGGCCTACAAATGGCACTGAACGTAGGCCGGGTAAGGCGAAGCCGCCACCCGGCTTTTTTATTCCGGCGTACCCGAATAAATATCAAACCGGTGCCCTTTGGTGGTCACCGCGTTGGTCGTCGCAACGTCCGCCAGCGGCGGCGCGTAATCCGGGCGTTTCACCACCACCCGCTTCGTTGCAAGCTGACGGGCAGGCTCAAGCAGGCCGTCCGCATCCAGATCCGGCCCCACCAGCGACTGAAACACCCGCATCTCTTTTTTCACCAGCGCGCTTTTCTGCTTATGCGGGAACATCGGATCGAGATAGACCACCTGCGGGCGCGGGGTGATATCGGTCAACGCCGTCAGGCTGGAGGCGTGGATCAGCTGTAAACGTTCCTGCAACCACGGGCCGATTTCCGGGTCCGCGTAACCACGAGTCAGGCCGTCATCCAACAACGCGGCCACCACCGGGTTGCGCTCCAGCATCCGCACGCGGCAGCCGACAGACGCCAGCACAAACGCATCGCGCCCCAGCCCCGCCGTGGCATCCACCACATCCGGAAGATAGCTCCCTTTGATGCCGACGGCTTTGGCAACAGCCTCACCGCGTCCGCCGCCAAACTTGCGCCGGTGCGCCATCGCGCCCCCGACAAAATCGACAAAAATCCCGCCGAGTTTCGGTTCGTCGCGTTTACGTAATTCGAGATGCTCTGGCGTCATCACCAGCGCCATGAGGTTGTCATCATCGTGCTCCAGCCCCCAACGGGCGGCCAGAACAGATAAGGCGCCGTCTCCGGCGCCTGTTTCATCCACTAAGCAGATCTTCACGTAGCAATCAGCCTTTGATCCCGTAATGCTCAAGCATCGCATCCAGCTGCGGCTCGCGGCCACGGAAGCGTTTGAACAGCTCCATCGGCTCTTCTGAGCCGCCGCGGGTCAGGATGTTATCGAGGAACGACTGACCGGTTTCACGGTTAAAAATCCCCTCTTCTTCAAAGCGAGAGAAAGCATCCGCCGCCAGGACATCGGCCCACAGGTAGCTGTAATAACCTGCCGCATAGCCGCCCGCGAAGATGTGGCTGAACGCGTGCGGGAAGCGACCCCAGGTTGGCCCTGGAATAACCGCGACCTGCTTTTTAATCTCAGCCAGGGTTTCGAGGATTTTTGCCCCCTGCTCCGGGCTAAACTCGGCGTGCAGGCGGAAGTCGAACAGGCCGAACTCCAGCTGGCGCAGAATAAACATTGCCGCCTGGTAGTTCTTGGCTGCCAGCATTTTATCCAGCAGTTCTTTCGGCAGCGGTTCGCCGGTTTCGTAGTGGCCGGAGATAAACGCCAGTGCGTCCGGCTCCCAGCACCAGTTTTCCATAAACTGGCTCGGCAGCTCGACCGCATCCCACGGCACACCGCTAATACCGGCCACGCCTGCGGTTTCGATGCGGGTCAGCATATGGTGCAGACCGTGACCGAACTCATGGAACAGGGTGATCACTTCGTCGTGGGTGAACAGCGCCGGCTTGCCGTTGACAGGGCGGTTGAAATTACAGGTCAGGTAAGCGACAGGCTTTTGCAGGGAACCGTCGGCTTTACGCATCTGGCCAACGCAGTCATCCATCCACGCCCCGCCGCGCTTGTTCTCACGCGCGTAGAGATCGAGGTAGAAGCTGCCGCGCAGTTCGTTTTTCTCGTCATACAGCTCGAAGAAGCGCACGTCCGGGTGCCAGACGTCGATATCAGTACGCTCTTTGGCGGTGATGCCGTAGATGCGTTTCACCACTTCGAACAGGCCGTTAACGGCTTTGTTTTCCGGGAAGTACGGGCGCAGCTGCTCGTCGCTGATGCTGTAGAGGTGCTGCTTCTGTTTTTCGCTGTAATACGCGATGTCCCACGGCTGCAGCTCATCCACGCCGAACTCCGCTTTGGCGAAGGCGCGCAGCTGGGCCAGCTCTTTTTCACCCTGAGGACGGGCGCGTTTCGCCAGATCGGTCAGGAAATCGAGCACCTGCTGCGGGTTCTCGGCCATTTTGGTGGCGAGGGATTTGTCCGCGTAGCTGTCAAAGCCCAGCAGCTGTGCCAGCTCGTGACGCAGGGCGAGGATTTCCGCCATCACCGGGCTGTTATCCCACTTACCGGCATTCGGCCCCTGATCGGAGGCGCGGGTGCTGTAGGCGCGGTACATCTCTTCACGCAATGCCTGGTTGTCGCAGTAGGTCATCACCGGCAGATAGCTTGGGATATCCAGCGTTAACAGGAAACCTTCTTGCTCTTTCGCTTCGGCCTGGGCTTTTGCCGCCGCCAGTGCGCTTTCCGGCATACCCGCCAGCTCTGCTTCGTCGGTAATCAGCTTCGTCCAGCCCATGGTGGCGTCGAGCACGTTGTTGCTGTACTGGTTACCCAGCTCAGACAGGCGCGCCGCGATTTTGCCGTAGCGAACCTGCTTCTCTTTTGGCAGGCCAATCCCGGAAAGCTCGAAATCACGCAGGGCGTTATCGACGGATTTTTTCTGCGCGGTGTTCAGTTCAGCATAGTGGTCGCCGTCGCGCAGATCGCGATAGGCCTTGTAGAGCCCTTCGTGCTGGCCGACCCAGGTGCTGTACTCGGAGAGCAGCGGCAGGGTTTGTTCGTAGGCTTCACGCAGCTCCGGGCTGTTTTTTACCGAGTTGAGGTGGCTTACCGGGGAGAAGATACGCCCCAGCACGTCATCCACTTCGGCCAGCGGCTGACACAGATTTTCCCAGGTGTACGGCGCGCCCTGCGCGACCACGCTTTCTACCGCCGCGCGGCAGTTGTCCAGCGCTTGCGTAACGGCTGGAACCACATGCTCAGGGAGGATTTTAGAAAACGGTGGCAACGAAAAAGGCGTCAGTAATGGATTGGTCATAAACGCTGTCCTGTTGAATTTGATGAATGAAGCGCGCATCCGGCGCTGTGCATATGGTTCAGTAATGGGGTTAAGTGTAGAGGATTTCAATGCCGGGCGTTGCGCTTTCGCGGCCGTGGAAACTTTTCTGTATACTGTGGCGATACGCTCTATTTTTGCCCGATGGCGCTACGCTTATCGGGCCTACGTTGACTACCCGGAACACATTCATCCATGCTCAGTTATCGCCACAGCTTTCACGCAGGCAACCACGCCGACGTCCTCAAACACACCGTTCAGAGCCTGATCATCGAATCACTCAAAGAGAAAGAGAAGCCGTTTCTTTATCTGGACACCCACGCGGGCGCGGGCCGCTATCAGCTGAGCGGCGAACACGCCGAGCGTACCGGTGAATATCTGGAAGGGATCGCCCGTATCTGGCAGCAGGACGATCTGCCTGCCGAACTGGAACCGTACATTGGTGTGGTGAATCATTTCAACCGCAACGGCCAGTTGCGCTACTACCCGGGCTCGCCATTGATTGCCCGTCAGCTGCTGCGTGAGCAGGACAGCCTGCAGTTGACCGAGCTGCACCCAAGCGATTTCCCGCTGCTGCGTTCTGAGTTTCAGAAAGACAGCCGCGCCCGCGTGGACAAAGCCGATGGCTACCTGCAGCTGAAAGCCAAACTGCCGCCGGTCTCCCGTCGCGGCCTGGTGCTGATAGACCCGCCATACGAAATCAAAACCGACTATCAGGCGGTGGTCACCGGCATTAACGAAGGTTACAAACGTTTTGCGACCGGCACCTACGCCCTGTGGTACCCGGTGGTTCTGCGCGCGCAGATCAAGCGCATGATCAAAGACCTGGAAGCGACCGGCATCCGCAAAATCCTGCAGATTGAGCTGGCCGTCCGTCCGGACAGCGACCAGCGCGGCATGACCGCCTCCGGCATGATTGTCATTAACCCGCCATGGAAGCTCGAAGCGCAGATGAACAACGTTCTGCCGTGGCTGCATAAAACGCTGGTACCTGCCGGGACAGGTCACGCCACCGTCAGCTGGATTGTGCCAGAATAATCGCAGCCATCGGTGGAAACTATTGATTTCAGGTATACAATCGCGGCAATTCACGATTAAGGATAAAAGCTATGACTAAGCATTATGACTACATCGCAATCGGCGGCGGTAGCGGCGGCATCGCCTCCATCAACCGTGCGGCCATGTATGGCCAAAAGTGTGCGCTGATTGAAGCCAAAGCGCTGGGCGGCACCTGCGTCAACGTGGGTTGTGTACCGAAAAAGGTGATGTGGCATGCGGCGCAAATCCGTGAAGCCATCCATATGTATGGCCCGGATTACGGCTTTGACACCACGATCAACCACTTCGACTGGGAGAAGCTGATCGCCAGCCGTACCGCCTACATCGACCGCATTCACACCTCGTACGATAACGTGCTGGGTAAGAACAACGTAGATGTGATCCACGGCTTCGCCCGCTTTGTGGACGCGAAAACGATCGAAGTGAACGGGGAGACGATCACTGCCGATCATATCCTGATCGCTACCGGCGGCCGTCCGAGCCACCCGAACATCCCGGGTGCCGAATACGGCATCGACTCTGACGGTTTCTTCGAGCTGCCAGCCCTGCCAGAGCGCGTTGCGGTGGTGGGCGCGGGTTATATCGCGGTCGAGCTGGCCGGTGTGATTAACGGTCTGGGCGCTGAAGCGCACCTGTTCGTGCGTAAACATGCGCCGCTGCGCAGCTTTGATCCGCTGATCGTCGACACCTTAGTAGAAGTGATGAACACCGAAGGTCCAACCCTGCATACCAACGCCGTGCCAAAAGCGGTGATTAAAAATGCAGACGGCAGCCTGACCCTGGAGCTGGAAGATGGCCGCAGCCAGACCGTCGACTGCCTGATCTGGGCGATTGGCCGTGAACCGGCGAATGACAACTTCAACCTGGCCGTAACCGGCGTGAAAACCGATGAAAAAGGCTATATCGTCGTCGATAAATTCCAGAACACCAGCGTACCGGGCATTTACGCGGTGGGCGATAACACCGGTGCCGTTGAACTGACCCCGGTGGCCGTTGCGGCGGGGCGTCGCCTTTCCGAACGTCTGTTCAACAACAAGCCGGACGAGCACCTGGATTACAGCAACATCCCGACCGTGGTCTTCAGCCACCCGCCTATCGGCACCGTCGGTTTAACCGAGCCGCAGGCGCGCGAGCAGTATGGCGACGATCAGGTGAAAGTGTATAAATCTGCGTTTACCGCAATGTATACCGCCGTCACCTCGCACCGTCAGCCGTGCCGCATGAAGCTGGTCTGCGTGGGCCCGGAAGAGAAGATTGTCGGTATCCACGGCATTGGCTTTGGCATGGATGAGATCCTGCAGGGCTTTGCAGTGGCGCTGAAGATGGGCGCGACGAAGAAAGACTTCGATAACACCGTGGCGATCCACCCGACCGCGGCCGAAGAGTTTGTGACTATGCGCTAGTGCTGATGCCCCTCCACTGAGGGGCATTCTTTTTTACATTCACAAATCGTTGCAAAACGAATGCTCCGAAAAGAGTGATCTACCGCACATATTCCTCCCCATCTACCGAAGCGAATGTCTACGCTTATAAGACGCCCGGATAAACCTGTCTTCAAGAACACCTAACCGGAGGTCCTTATCATTATGTTCAACCAGAAACTACAGGCTAACGAGAACATCGCGTTCGAGATCGCAGAAGAGCTGCGCTACGAGACCGATCCCTGCGAGTTGAAACTGGATGAGATGATTGAGGCGGAGCCGGAGCCAGAAATGATCGAGGGGCTACCCGCCTCTGATGCCCTGACCCCCGCTGACCGTTACCTTGAGCTGTTCGAACATGTGCAGTCAACAAGGCTGTTTGCGGATAGCAAAACCTTTCCCGACTGCGCGCCGAAGATGGATCCGCTGGATATTTTGATCCGCTATCGTAAGGTGCGACGCCACCGGGATTTCGACCTGCGCCAGTTCGTGGAGAATCACTTCTGGCTGCCCGAGACCTATAGCACGGAGTATGTGTCCGACCCGGGGCTGTCGCTTAAAGAGCATATCGACAGCCTGTGGCCCGTGCTGACGCGCGAGCCGCAGGACCATATCCCCTGGTCTTCACTGCTGGCCCTGCCGCAGGCCTATATCGTCCCCGGCGGACGATTCAGTGAGACCTACTACTGGGATTCCTACTTCTCGATGCTGGGGCTGGCCGAGAGCGGCCGTAACGATCTGCTGAAGTGTATGGCGGATAACTTCGCGTGGCTGATCGAGCGTTACGGCCATATCCCGAACGGCAACCGAACCTACTACCTCAGCCGCTCCCAGCCGCCGGTCTTTGCCCTGATGGTGGAGCTGTTTGAAGAGGACGGGGTGCGCGGTGCGAAGCGCTACCTTGAGCACCTCAAAATGGAGCACGCCTTCTGGATGGACGGCGCGGAGTCGCTGCTGCTGAATCAGGCCTATCGCAGCGCGGTGCGTATGCCGGATGGCTCATTGCTGAACCGCTACTGGGATGACCGTGACACCCCGCGCGACGAATCGTGGATTGAGGACGTGGAGACGGCCCGCCATTCCGGTCGACCACCCAATGAGGTGTATCGCGATCTGCGTGCAGGGGCGGCCTCCGGCTGGGATTACTCCTCCCGCTGGCTGCGCGAACCGGGCCGACTGGCCAGCATTCGCACCACGCAGTTTATCCCTATCGACCTGAACGCCTTCCTGTTCAAGCTGGAAAGCGCTATCGCCAATATCTCAGCGTCGAAAGGAGATAAGGAGACGGCTGACCTGTTCCGCCAGAAAGCCAGCGATCGCCGGGCAGCGGTGAACCGCTACCTGTGGGATGAAGAGAATGGCTGCTACCGCGATTACGACTGGCGTCGGGAAAATATGGCGCTGTTCTCTGCGGCGAGCATTGTGCCGCTGTATGTCGGAATGGCGACCCATGAGCAGGCAGAACGCTTGTCTGATGCGGTTAAATCACGTCTGCTCACCCCGGGCGGTATCCTGGCGACCGAGTACGAAACCGGTGAGCAGTGGGATAAACCCAATGGCTGGGCACCGCTGCAATGGATGGCCATTCAGGGCTTCAAGCAGTACGGCAACGACTCACTGGGCGATGAGATCGCCTGGAGCTGGCTGCATACGGTGAATCATTTTTATAAGACTCACCATAAGCTGATTGAGAAGTATCACATCGCCAGCAGTACCCCACGCGAAGGGGGCGGCGGTGAGTATCCATTGCAGGATGGCTTTGGCTGGACGAATGGCGTGGTACGGCGGTTGATTGGGTTGTATGGGGAGCCTTGAGTGGGGTGCGGTCTGGTGCCCTCACCCCGCCCTCTCCCACCGGGAGAGGGCGTTACGATCAGCGGATCACCTCATAAATGGCAGACTGAATAGCCTGCCATTTTTTTGTGCTGGCATTCGGCTGTGACTCGGCGCGGCGCGTTGCCATATCCAAATCGTGCTGCTGGCGTTTCACCACGGCCGGGACGGTACAAAACGCTTTCAGGTACTGTTTACGCAGGGATGTCAGCGATTCGCCATTCGCCATGGCATGGGTGAGCGTATTGATAAACCGGCGGCACGGCTTCTCTTCCACCATGTGCTGTCGGTAGCGCAACATCAGCTCCAGCACGTCGTCATGGTTGGATGACATCGCCTCTTCGGTCCATGACAGCTTCCAGTCCATTCCACCCTGCAAAAAGAGCTGCGCGATGCGGGTGTCGTTGCGGTTGATGGCCGAGCGGAAATTATTCTCGTCCCAGGTGATGCCCATGCGCGTCAGCGTCTCCCGCGAGGAGGGCGTTTCCCGCATCTCCTGCGGCGCAGGCGTTTCGGTGGCGGCCACAGCAGTCTCTGCTGGCGAGCTGCTGGTCACCAGCCAGAATCCTCCCACAACAATCGCAATGACCATCACGCCCACTGCGCCCCATAACACGCCGGAGATGAGCTGCTCGCGTTGTTCTGGCGTGCGCGGGGCGCGCTGGGTCGGTTTTTCGATGGTGTCACGTACTTCAAATAGATCCCCGCCGGTGACCCGATCCCTTTTCTGTGCTTTTTCCCAGAAAGCGTGCAGTTCGCTGGCATCCACCGCCATTATCCCGGCCGGGTTGACGCGGGTTCGCCCCTCTTCAAACGCACGCTGAACGGGCCGGGTGATTTGGGTGTAGTAGTTGTCGAGTAGCTGGGTTTGCGCCGAGGTTAACGCTTTCTGAACGGTAAGGCTGTTGCGGATCTGGCGGATGTCATCAAGGAAGGTTTGCAGCGTTTTGCGCGGCTCCACCAGCAGCGTCAGCATGGACGGATCGCTGAACAGCGACGCGTAGTAGCGGCTGTACTCTTTTTTATCCACCAGCATCTGGGCCAGCTCGCTGAACATCATGCCGCTTAGCACATCGTTGATGTCGCCAAGCTTCAGCCAGCGCCGCACGCGGTCAGCGTTAAACAGGGTCTTCAGGTGGTTGTTCAGACGGACCTGATCGGGCCACGCCTGCTGGATAAGCCCTTTAATCATCAGTTCAATTGCACGCACCTGCTTGTGCGCCTGCTGCTGTTCAAGATCGCTGCCCGGCGCCAGCTCGGTACTGTAGGTGAGAAGAGGCTGTTGCAGACGAAGATGTTCCAGCGCGGTGACAAACCGCATTGCCGCAATAAGCTGATTTTCACTGACATCCTGCCCGCTTTCATACTGCGGTACGCGCTGCTGCAACAGGCGCAGTTGCAGGGTAAATTCTGACATCTCGGCATCGTTCAGGTTGAGCTTCTTCGCCACGGCCCCCCATCCGCCCAGGCCTAAACGGGCGCTATCCAGCTGCTCCAGAAACCAGCGTGGATCTTTTCCCTCAGAAACATGTACATTCAGGAGAAGCAATATTTCCACAGAGGCCTGACGAATGACCGCCAGACAGTGTTCAAACTGTTCGCGGTTATGGTGTGATGTGCTGAGCGTCATTGTTTTCCTTAAAAGACCACGAAGACATCCAAAAGGGGCCCGGAACGGCCGTTTTTCTTTTTATTTATACGCGCTTAACCATACCTGACTTTCTGTTGAAATAAAGTGACAGTCCTAAAATCATTTATATTGTTTCAGGAGAATCTGAATGCCTCAGCTAACCACCTCGCGTCTTATCTGCTCGCCGTTACAGGAAGATGACTGGCCCTTTTTTCTGGCGCTACAGCAAGACCCGGATGTGATGCGCTTTGTCGCGCAGGATCGCACTGTGGCGGACATTCGTGAGGCCTTCGACTCCCGACTGACGCCATGGACGTCCGGCTGCATGCACTGGCTCTGCCTCGTGGTTCGCGATAACGCCAGCCAGACTCCGCTGGGGGTGACCGGCTACAAACACCACGAAGCAGATTGCGCCGAAGTCGGTTTCCTTTTCGCTCCCTCGGCTCAGGGAAAAGGCTACGGCTTTGAATCCCTGCAGGCACTCTGTGATTATGCCTTCCACCAGGGGGGGATCCGCCGCCTCACCGCCACCGTCACGGCAGGGAATATCGCCTCCCGGCGTCTGCTGGAAAAAGCCCGCTTCCGGCTGGAGGGTGAGCTGCGTGAGAGTTATTACCTTGGCGGCCGCTGGCATAATGACTGGCTATTCGGTTTATTACAGCGCGACTATCTGGAAAATATCAGCTGAGCAACGGCCATTTGGCGGATATGTCTCGTGCCGTATTTCCTCTACAGTAGCGTCTGAAAGAGGAAAATACCATGTTGAAGCTATCTTCTGCTGCCGTTGAATTAATTAAAAAACAGCAAGGGCTGTCTCTGGAAAAATACCGTGATGAGCACGGTACTGAGGTTATTGGGTATGGTCACGTTATTCAGCAATGGGAGAAGTTCCATGGTCTTATTACCGTTGCTGAAGCAGAGCGCTTGTTAGATAACGATATTCAGATTTATGAGACGTTAATTCAGGAAAATATCGCCCAGCCATTAACGCAACACCAGCACGATGCGCTGGTGTTGTTAATGTTCAGTTTTACTGACACACCGTGTCCGATAAACGCCATCGCTCAGGCGGTGAGCCGGGTATAGCACATTGCCGCCTGCGTGCGATTTTTTACATCCAGCCGCCGGAAAAGTGACTCCAGATGGGCCTTTACCGTTGCCGCACTGATATTGAGCGTGCGGCCAATCTCTTTATTAGACTCCCCGGCGGCCAGTAACTTGAGCACTTCACGCTGGCGCTCGCTTAAGGATAACAATGCCTGGTGTGACGCCTGCTGCGCAAGCCATTCGCCGGGAAAACAGACCATCCCCCGGGAGACCGAATCCAGCACTGCGGCAAACCGCTCGGGACTGGCATTACGGGGAATAATCGCCTTCACGTTGCGCTGAAACATCTGTTCAGCCCATCGGGTCTCTTTTTTCGTCAGCACCATCACGACACGTATCGCAGGGAAACGCGTGATAATGTCTTTCAGAAAGCTGATGCCCTCATTCTGAATTAATGCGCCGTCAATCATGACGATAGCGGATGGCGACGCGGACAATTGCGCCCATAATTCATCTGCCTGACGGGTTCCTGTCATATTTATTTCAGGAATTAACGTCTGCAAACTGTTTATCGCTCCATGAATAAATATCGACTGCCTGTCAAACATGATTACTCGCATCGTTTTTCTCCCTCTGAGAATAGCGAGGGGGGATTGTATAGAGGCGTTATTTGAGAAAAAACTCAATGAACGGAGAGGTTACAAATTCATCGCCGTTCTTTATATCTGCCCGTATCTGGACACATCTCTTTTAAGGATTTCCTTAAGGGGTTCCGTCCCCTTAAGGAGGCGTATTACAGGAACATCCCACCAGACACTTCAATACGTTGCGCATTCATCCAGCCCAGTTTGTCGCTGAGCAGCGCGGCGATGGCATCACCAATATCATCCGGCAGGCCAACACGCCCCAGCGCGGTTTGCGAAGCCAGCAACTGATTAAGCTGCGCGTCATCGCGTACGCGTCCGCCGCCAAAGTCGGTTTCAATTGCCCCCGGCGCGATGATATTGACGGAGATCCCGCGTGCGCCCAGCTCTTTGGCCTGATAGCGGGTCAGTACTTCCATCGCCCCTTTCATGGCCGCATAGGTCGCGGAGCCTGGCTGTGTAAAACGCGCCAGCCCGCTGGAGACGTTGAGGATCCGTCCGCCATCTTTCAGCAACGGCAGCAGGCGCTGGGTCAGGAAAAATGGCCCTTTTAAATGTACATTCATTACCTCATCGAACTGCGCTTCTGTCGTCTCGGTATAGGGGGCGTATAAACCCGTTCCGGCATTGTTCAATAAATAATCAAAGGTATCACGCTGCCAGACGGTTCGGAGAGTTTCCTGCAACTGTTGAGCAAAATGTTCGAAATGGGTGATATCTCCGACGTTAAGCTGTAATGCCGCCGCGTTTACCCCTTTTCCCTGAATTTCTTGCACAACATCCAGCGCATCCTGCTGATTGTGATGATAAGTCAGGACAATACCTGTTCCCTCTGCTGCCAGCTTCAGGGCCGCGTTTTTACCCAAACCACGGCTACCACCGGTCACTAAAGCGATACGTTCAGTCATAAGAAACCTCATTTCGGTTGTCAGGGAGATTGAGAAAGAGCTTATTAGCTGATAGAAGATCAATAAAGATGTGACAGAACGCTTCACTGTTTCATTTACAACAACAATGAGCGCTACCGATGGATAAAATTAACGCAATGCAGTTGTTTGTTCGGGTCGCGGAGCTGGAGAGTTTTTCCCGCGCAGCGGAGACGTTAACCCTGCCAAGAGGCAGCGTGTCGCGGCAGATTCAGGCGCTGGAAAACCGCCTGGGCACGCAACTGCTGCACCGCACCACGCGCCGCGTCAGCCTCACGCAGGACGGCATGGTCTATTACGAACGGGCAAAAGATCTGCTGGCGAACCTTGATGAACTGGACGGTATGTTCCAGCACGATCCCTCCAGTATCAGCGGGCGGCTACGCGTCGATATGCCGGTGGGGGTTGCACGAAATTTAGTCATCCCCAAACTGCCTGCGTTTTTGCAGCAGTATCCGGGTATTGAACTGGAGCTCAGCAGCAGCGATCGTCTGGTGGATGTGATCCGCGAGGGGTTCGACTGCGTGGTGCGCGTCGGCACCCTGAAAGATTCCGGGCTTATCGCCCGCCCGCTGGGCAAGCTTACGGTTATCAACTGCGCCAGCCCGGATTATCTGACGCGGTTTGGTTATCCGGAAACGCTGGACGATTTGGCCTCACACGCGGTAATCCATTACGCCGCGATGCTGGGCACGCGCCCGCAGGGCTTTGAGTTTTATAACGGCAGTGCGACCCAGTGGGTTAAAACGGGCGGCGTCTTAACGGTCAACAGTACCGAGACGTACCATGCCGCCTGCATCGCCGGGCTGGGTATTATCCAGGTTCCCCGCGTGGGCGTTCGTGATTCTCTGCGCACGAAAAAGCTGATTGAAGTTCTGCCGCAATACCGGGCTGAACCCATGCCGGTTTCCCTGATTTACCCCCACCGCCGTAACCTCTCCCGCCGGGTACACCTGTTTATGGAGTGGCTTACGGAAATCACAAAAGCTTACGTGGATTAGTCGCAAGCTATAATTCAATGACATCCAGCTCAACGAAAAGGAAAAAACGCGTGACGCCGGAAAATAACCCGCAACGACCGACTCAACAATTAGATTACGATCCCATCAAGAAGATGGAGACCGGGCCCGAAGAGCCCAGCACACCCGGCAAAGCCAGCAAAGCGCTGGGGACGGTCACTACGCTGGCGGAGAGAGTTCAGCAGATCCCCGTGATTGCGCACCTGATACGCGCCGCGGAACGTTTCAACGACCGGATGGGAAATCAGTTTGGTGCAGCGATTACCTATTTTTCCTTTTTGTCGATGATCCCGATCCTGATGGTCTCGTTCGCGGCAGCCGGTTTTGTGCTCGCGTCTCATCCGACGCTGCTGCAGGATATTTTTAATAAGATCCTGAATAACGTCAGTGACCCGACCCTCGCCACCACGCTAAAAAGCACCATCAATACTGCCGTGCAGCAGCGCACCACGGTGGGTATTGTCGGTTTGCTGATTGCGCTCTATTCCGGTGTGAACTGGATGGGTAACCTGCGCGAGGCCATTCGCGCCCAGTCGCGCGAAGTATGGGAGCGTAAGCCTCAGGATCAGGAGAAAATTTGGGTTAAGTATTTCCGCGATTTTGTTTCGCTGATTGGTCTGCTGGTGGCGCTGGTTGTCACGCTCTCCATCACCTCGGTCGCCGGTTCCGCGCAGCAGATGATTATCTCCGCGCTCTATCTGGATTACATCGACTGGCTCAAGCCTGCGTGGCGCGGCATCGGGCTGGCGATTTCCATTTTCGCCAACTACCTGCTGTTCTTCTGGATCTTCTGGCGCTTGCCGCGTCATCGTCCGCGCAAAAAAGCGCTGATCCGCGGAACACTGCTCGCGGCAATAGGCTTTGAGGTGATTAAAATCGTGATGACTTATACCCTGCCATCACTGGTGAAATCCCCTTCTGGCGCCGCGTTTGGCTCCGTTCTGGGGCTGATGGCGTTCTTCTACTTCTTTGCCCGCCTGACGCTGTTCTGCGCGGCGTGGATTGCCACCGCCGAATACAAAGGCGACACGCGCATGCCGGGGAAAACACACCGCTAATTCCCCCTTTCGGGCTGAAAGTTTCAGCCCGATTCATCATTTCAGCATATATATCCAGTCCGTAACTTTTATTTAACTGAAAACCAGTTTTATCAACTGATATTTAAATTCTGTGAAGCATTTCATGGAAGTGTTTTGGCTGGTCTGAACATTATCCGCTTTTTGTTGCTTTTATCACCGGTTCGCGGCTTTGTTACAGATTGAAATGTCGCTTTTGCTGTGCGTAATATGGCCTTTCGTCCGACATAAAATAAGAAAATATTATGCAAGCCACCGCCACAACACTCGATTCCGGGAGCGAAAACGTTCCGGTCAACTCACGCAATAAAGTTGTCGTCGCCTCGCTGATTGGCACCGCCATCGAGTTCTTCGACTTTTACATTTACGCCACCGCGGCGGTCATCGTCTTCCCGCATATTTTCTTCCCGCAGGGCGACCCGACGGCGGCCACGCTACAGTCTCTGGCAACCTTTGCTATCGCCTTCGTCGCGCGTCCGATTGGCTCTGCGCTGTTTGGTCATTTTGGCGATCGCATCGGGCGTAAAGTGACGCTTGTGGCCTCGTTGCTGACGATGGGTATTTCTACCGTCGCCATCGGCCTGCTGCCCACCTACGAGACCATTGGCATTCTGGCACCGGTGCTGCTGGCGCTGGCGCGTTTTGGTCAGGGTCTGGGTCTGGGCGGTGAATGGGGCGGCGCGGCACTGCTGGCGACCGAGAACGCCCCGGCGCGTAAACGGGCGCTGTATGGCTCCTTCCCGCAGCTTGGCGCACCGATTGGCTTCTTCTTTGCGAACGGCACCTTCCTGCTGCTCTCCTGGCTGCTGACCGATGAACAGTTCATGAGCTGGGGCTGGCGTATTCCGTTCGTCTTCTCGGCCGTACTGGTGCTGATTGGTCTGTATGTTCGCGTTTCTCTGCACGAAACGCCGGTATTCGCGAAAGTGGCGGCGGCAAAAAAACAGGTAAAAGTGCCGCTGGGCACGCTGCTGACCAAACATGTCCGCGTGACCGTGCTGGGCACCTTTATCATGCTGGCTACCTATACGCTGTTCTATATCATGACCGTCTACTCCATGACGTTCAGCACCGCTGCCGCGCCGGTTGGGCTGGGTCTGCCGCGTAACGAAGTGCTGTGGATGCTGATGATGGCGGTGATTGGGTTTGGCGTCATGGTGCCGATTGCCGGCCTGCTGGCGGATAAATTTGGCCGTCGCTCCAGCATGATCACCATCACGACGCTTATCATTCTGTTCGCCCTGTTTGTCTTCCCGCCGCTGTTAGGCTCGGGCAGCCCGGCGCTGGTGATGGCGTATCTGCTGATTGGTCTGAGCCTGATGGGATTAACCTTCGGCCCGATGGGCGCGCTGCTGCCGGAGCTGTTCCCGACGGAAGTGCGTTATACCGGCGCGTCGTTCTCCTATAACGTCTCGTCGATTCTGGGAGCGTCCGTTGCGCCGTATATCGCCACCTGGCTGCAGGCAAATTATGGCCTGTTCTACGTG
The DNA here is from genome assembly GCF_023544405.1 of Enterobacter cloacae complex sp. OE43NF. Taxonomy (NCBI): domain Bacteria; kingdom Pseudomonadati; phylum Pseudomonadota; class Gammaproteobacteria; order Enterobacterales; family Enterobacteriaceae; genus Enterobacter; species Enterobacter cloacae complex sp. OE43NF. The sequence continues at coordinate 25,946 of NZ_JAMJFW010000033.1, read as the reverse complement.
GGCGTCTATCTGGCGGCCATGGCGGCACTGACGCTGATTGCGCTGCTACTGACGCACGAGACTAAGCATCAGGCGCTTTAAGCTAATGCCGGGTGGCGCTGCGCTTACCCGGCCTACATTTGAATCGTAGGCCGGGTAAGGCGTAGCCGCCACCCGGCAACAACAGACCGCACCTTACCTCTTCATCTGTGACAAAATCGTCCGGCACTGATTGGCTTCCCCTTCTGATGGCGAAATCAACGCCAGCAGCGCCGCGGCTGGCGTGACCAGCGTTGCGAGCGCTGCCGCCACCGCACCGCGTGCAATCAGCGGCCCGGGTTTTACCCCCGCCTGCGGATTTTTGAAGGTGCCGCGCACGTAGAGCGGCGAGCGCAGGGTGATGATACGGATCCCTTTGCTTTCCGGGTCGATGGTTAAATCAAGCTGCTCAGAGGCCATGCTGGCGGTTCCGGTCACGTTGATTACCGCGTTTTCCGTGTCGAAGGCAAAAATCTGCGGCCGCGCCACGCCGTTAACCAGATCCAGATTCGCCGCCGCGCAGTTCACCCGCACCTCATCGTCACCAAAGATCTGCCCGATGATGTAGTTCCCGACGTTCAGCCCCAGGATCTCCATCAGGTTGCGGCTCACCAGCCCGTCGTTCATCAGTAGCTTGAGGTTGCCGTTACTGCTCCCGAGCAGCGCCGCCACGGAGTTCCCCACCCCGCGAATGTCCGCGTCACCGTTCATTTCACCAAGGGTCTTCTGCATCAGCTCCACGTTGGGCATCAGCTCTTTCAGCTTAAGCCTGCGCGCCTGTATATCAGCCCGACCCTGCATCGGCTTTTTATCGCCTTCCAGATGAATGTTCGAGGAGATGGTTCCGCCCGCCATGCCAAACTTCAGCGGCTGCAGACGCAGGTCGGCATTTTTAAGCAGAATATGGGTTGAGAGGTTGCTGATCGGCAGCGTGCTGCCGTGCTCGATTTTTCGCCCTTTGAAGCGCACATCCGCATCCATTACATCCCACTTGTCGGTTTCAAAGCGATCGTAGGGCAGCACTTTCCCCGCGGGCTGAAGGTCTTTTTTGACCTCTTTCGACTTCGTGCCTTTGCCGGAATCAACGCCGATCAGAGGGCCCAAATCGGCAAGCCTCAGCTGGCGGGACTCCACATCCCCTTCCAGTTTCGGACGCGGTTTGCCAGTGGTGTAGGTCAACGTACCGTGGATATCGCTGTCGCCGATACGGCCGTTGAAATCCCGATAGTCAAAGACAGACGATTTTTCCGTATCGAGTTTGGCCACCAGATGCCCGTCCGTCTCAAACGGCGGCGTATCCGGCAGCAGCACGCCGGTGAGTTCGTAGAGCTCCCCCAGCGAATCTCCGGCGAACTTCAGCCGCAGATCGACCCCGCCCATGTTCATTGGATCGTTGACCGTGCCGGTAAAGGCGACTCGCGTGTTGCCGGAGCGGAAGTCCGCCTGCACCGGGAACGGGGTACCTGCGCTTCGCAGCGCCAGCATGCCGCCAATTTTACCGGTGCCGGTCAGTGGCTGTCCGTTGTAGCGCCCGGTGGCCCGCAGGCCGAAAACGTAATCGCCCGCGCTGGCGTTATCCCCTTTCGCTTTGGTGCCGGTCACTTCACTGAACGGCAGCGGCTTACCCAGCGGATCGACCAGGATCTCCACGTCGGCCTTGCTGACTTTATCGTCGATGGCGATCCGCCAGCGATCGAACAGAATGTTATCGAGACGGAATGACCACGAAGAGGGCTGGGCATTGGGATCTTTCTCGCCGCTGCTGGCGAGGTTAAAGGTCCAGTTATTGTTTTTTTCCGAGAGACGGATCAGGCGTGCATCGGGCTGCTGAAGCTTGATCCACGGCAGGTAGACGGTTTTTGTCAGAAGCGCTAACGGCGCCAGCGTGGCTTCAACCCGCGGAAGATGCACCATGGTGACGGCAGGAATATCCGGCGGATTGCCCAGAACGATGTCGTCGGCGTGAACGTGCGGCCAGGGGATCCAGCTTCGCCAGCCGGTCTCTTCTTTCTGACGCTCCCAGACCACGCCCAAATCACCGCGTATCGCGAAGGGGCGGTTCAGTTCAGTTGAGACTTTCTGGTTGATGGTCGGCTTAAGACGGTTCCAGTCGAATGTCGCAATAACGATGATAGCGACCACGATCAACAACAAGAAAATCCCTGCTGTCCAGGAGATTACCCTGGTTGTTTTAGTCATTTTGATCCCCTTTTCCTGATGACCTGTCCTGTAAAACTATAGTCCAGACAAAGGGAAACGGGCGGTTCAGAGGTTGGTTATCACACCGTCGAGGGTATCCATGGGCACCGGACGTGAGAGGTAATAGCCCTGCGCGGCGGCGGCGGGTGAGTTTTGCACATCGCGCCACTCTTCCAGCGTTTCCACACCTTCCACAATGACGCCTTTGCAATAGCGGTTCATCAGCTGCAATAACAGCGTAAACAGATTCCGCCCTTCCGGGGTCTGGCGCAACATAATGAACAGATCGCGGGCCACTTTGATGTAGTCGTAACGCACTTCGCTGAGGGCGGAGAAGTTCGCCATGCCGGTGCCAAAGTCATCCAGCCACAGGGGGCCAAATTCACACATCGAGGCAAAGGAGGATTCCTGCGGCAGGCGGACATGCTCCACCAGTTCAAAGCGCATCCACGGCAGGGTGGCGATAAGCTCCTGCAACTTCGCGTTCTGGCGCAGCGCCAGCAGGGTTGGGCCATCCACGTTGACCGAGGCCAGAATATCGTGCTGTTCGAAAAAGGCCTTTTTCGTTTCCAGCATGCGCAACTGCTCTTCCAGCACGTCCAGGCGCTGGCGCACGGCGACTTCGGCAAAATAGCGGTCCGGCGCGATACGCTGTGAAGGGTTAGAAGGGTGCGTAACGACCGTCAAAATTTCAATCGCCATCAGTCGACCGTCGGTACGATAGATCGGCTGGTAGGTATACACACGCTCACATTGCAGCCAGTAGCGATGCTCCTGCAAGTTCTCAATACTTGCCTCAGGCGTAGTGCTCAGCCGCTGGATAACCTGCTCTGACTTCATTTCAGATGTCCTGTTGTTGGGATGGCCTTTCTGGACTCGTCACTGGGTTATCGGCGCGATAATTGAGAACTTTATGTTCAATTCACCGGGAAAATGAAATTAAGATGACAGAAATGAACAGGAACACGCGCTGGTTCAAAAAAAATAATGGAACGATGTTTTAATATAGTTGACCTGATAATTCACACAGCGCACACTGCTTTTAAATACTCTGTTCAGGTTCATGATTATGTCCAAAAAAATTGCCGTTATTGGCGAATGCATGATTGAGCTGTCACAAAAAGGCGCGGACGTTAGCCGCGGTTTTGGTGGCGATACCTTAAACACCTCCGTGTATATTGCCCGTCAGGTGCCGCCGGAGGCCCTCACCGTGAACTACGTCACCGCACTGGGTACGGACAGTTTCAGCCAGCAAATGCTGGACGCCTGGCAGAGCGAACACATTGATACCTCGCTGATTCAGCGCATGGAAAACCGCCTGCCGGGTTTGTATTACATTGAAACCGATGATACCGGCGAGCGCACCTTCTACTACTGGCGAAACGAAGCTGCGGCCAAATACTGGCTGGAAAGCGACGACGCAGCCGCCATTTGCGAAACGCTGGCGACGTTTGATTATCTCTATCTGAGCGGGATTAGCCTCGCCATATTAAGCCCGACCAGTCGTGAAAAGCTGCTGTCGCTGCTGCGCGAATGCCGCGCCAATGGCGGGAAGGTCATTTTTGATAACAACTACCGTCCGCGCCTGTGGGCCAGCCGTGAAGAGACGCAGCAGGTTTACCAGCAGATGCTGCAGTGCACCGACATCGCGTTCCTGACGCTCGACGACGAAGATGCCCTGTGGGGCGAGAAACCTGTTGATGAGGTTATTGCGCGCACCCAGGCCGCTGGCGTGAGCGAAGTGGTGATTAAGCGCGGCGCGGCATCGTGCCTGGTGGCCGTAGCAGGTGAGGCGGTGATTGACGTCCCGGCGGTGAAACTGGCGAAGGACAAAGTGGTGGATACTACGGCAGCGGGAGATTCCTTCAGCGCGGGCTATCTGGCGGTGCGCCTGACGGGCGGCACGCCTGAAGCGGCTGCACAGCGCGGGCACCTGACGGCCAGCACGGTGATTCAGTATCGCGGGGCGATTATTCCGCGTGAGGCGATGCCTGCTTAAATAAGGTGCGGGCTGGTGCCCTCACCCTGACCCTCTCCCACCGGGAGAGGGAATTTTTTAGATTACTGCCCCTGTGGAATATCCGTCGCGTCCTGATGCAGATCATCAGACGTTGCCGCCTGCGTAGGTTGCGGCGCGGCGGTCATGATTGAATCCCATGTCGCCTGCAGCTCCTTCATGTTGTATTCCGGCTCGCCTTTCGGCTGCAGAAGGACTAATCCCATATCCTGCGACAGCTGCTGACGTAAATCCTGATTTAACATATCGACGGTCAGCCCATTCAGGAAGTCCTGACGGAGCTTCTGGTACTGTTCCGGTGCGATGTCCACCACCTGATTCTGCAAGGAGCGAATACGCTGGCTGATCAGGATATCCGTATCGGCGCGGGCATAGGTGGCAAACAGCTTCTGCAGTTCCAGCTTTTTCTGCGCGACCAGCGCGTTGAACTCTTCTTCAGACAGGCCCTCTTTGCGCACTTTTGCCAGCTCTTTCGCCACCACGCCCAGATTGGCATTCAGCTTATCGCCAGGCGATTCGATATTAATGGCGCACTGGGCGCGCTGGAACAGCACCCGGCAGTCGAAGCCCAGCGCAATGTTCTTCACGCTGTTCTTACTGAGGCTCTGCTGAACGTGCCAGAACAACGCCTCACGCGTCAGATCCGCACGCCAGTAGCGTAACAGCGCGGCGGATTCTCGGATGGGCTGCCAGGCGGTATCCCACATCATGGAGAGCCGGTCCTGACGCACGGCATCAGTGGAGATGCTGACTGGCTCCGTCCGCAGCGGGGAGAGCGTCGGGACAGGAGCAGGCGTTTCACGCTTGCCTTTCAGCTCGCCGAAGGCTTTGTTGATCTGCTCAACCACCGCGCGGCTATCCACATTCCCGACCACGATCAGCGTCATCGCGTCCGGGGTGTACCATTTCTGATAGAACGATTTTACCTGTTCGGCATCGACCGGCTGTTTCAGCGGCTCTGCCGGGTCGTGCCCAAGCAGCGCTGAGCCTTTCAGGCGATAACGCCACCAGCCCTCTTTGGTATCCGCAGGCCAGGTCGCCACCATATCGCTGTTGCTCAGCGCATAGTTAATGGTTTCCGGCGTGATCGCCAGATTGCCAGTGGCATCGGAGAGATACGTAAGGGCTTCTTTGAGCAGATCGTTACGGTTATTCGGCAGGCTCAGGTTAAACATGGTGTAGTCATACGAGACGACAGCCGGCGGCAATGGACGCTTCGGGTCAATGCCCTGCTGCCAGAGCGAACGCACCTGAACAGCCTGTAAACTGCCGCTCTGGGTGAGCGCCAGTCGGGGAATAAAATGGCTAAAGCCGGTCTGCTGGGTGCTTTCAGTGAGGGAGCCGGTATTCACAGACAGACGGATCTCAATACGATCGCTGGGACGCTGCGGCGTGGCTAACACCTGCCACTGAAAACCATTCGCCAGGGTCCCTTGTTGCCATGCCGGGTCTGGCTGGAGCGCATCTGCCTGCACATAACTGGCTGCTGCCATCATCAGCAAACCGCCGGTTAAGAGTCGAATTTTTGTGCCCTGCATGTGAACCCCTGATCAACATTCCTGGTTAAAAAGAGTGTCTCGCGACGCGCTTCACTCTAAAAGATGACGATGAAAACACGTCGATTAGACCGCGCGTTCGGCAAAACGTCACGGTGAGAAGTGCAATATACCCAAAAAAAATCTTGTCGAATTATGACAGGTACGAACAGTCATTATGCGCAGGAGCCCGCATTCCGACAAGGGAATGCGGGAATTTAGCGGAAAATCAGGAGGATAAACCCGGGTTTTTGCTATCAGAAGAGCGATTATTCAGCGTATCGTCGAGCTTTTTGTGATCCAGCTCTTTAACCCATTTTGCCACCACAACCGTAGCCACGCCGTTACCCACCAGGTTGGTTAACGCACGCGCTTCAGACATAAAGCGGTCAATACCGAGAATCAACGCCAGACCGGCCACCGGCAGATGTCCCACTGCGGAAATGGTCGCCGCCAGCACGATAAAGCCACTGCCCGTTACGCCCGCAGCCCCTTTCGACGAAAGCAGCAGCACCACCAGCAGGGTGATCTGATGGAAGATATCCATATGGCTGTTGGTTGCCTGTGCAATAAACACTGCCGCCATGGTCAGGTATATCGAGGTACCGTCGAGGTTAAAGGAGTACCCTGTCGGGATCACCAGCCCCACCACCGATTTACGACAACCCAGCTTCTCCATCTTATCGAGCATGCGCGGCAGCGCCGACTCAGAGGAGGAGGTCCCCAGCACAATCAGCAGCTCTTCGCGGATATAGCGGATAAATTTGAAGATGCTGAAACCGGCCGCGCGGGCAATCGAACCCAGCACCACCACCACAAACAGAATACAGGTGATATAGAAGCAGATAATCAGCTGGCCGAGCTGTACCAGCGTGCCGACGCCGTATTTACCGATGGTGAACGCCATTGCCCCGAAGGCACCAATCGGCGCCAGGCGCATGATCATATTGATGATGCCAAAGATGACCTGCGAGAAGCTTTCAATGACGTTAAAGATCAGCTGGCCTTTGCTGCCCAGACGATGCAGGGCAAAACCAAACATGACGGCGAACAGCAGCACCTGCAGAATGTTTCCGCTGGCAAACGCCCCGATCACGCTGCCGGGAATGACGTCCAGCAGGAAGGCGACCACGCCCTGATCTTTCGCCTGCTCAGCGTAAACCGCCACCGCTTTGGCATCCAGCGTCGACGGGTCGACGTTCATGCCAGCGCCAGGCTGCACCACGTTAACAATGATCAGACCGATAATCAGTGCCAGGGTGCTGACCACTTCGAAGTAAAGCAGCGCCACTGCACCGGTACGCCCTACCGCCTTCATGCTTTCCATGCCAGCGATACCGGTCACCACCGTACAGAAGATCACCGGGGCGATGACCATTTTAATGAGCTTAACGAACGCGTCGCCAAGCGGTTTCATTTGCGCACCCAGTTCCGGGTAGTAGTGACCCAGTAAAATACCGATTGCGATGGCTGTCAGGACCTGGAAATAAAGACTTTTGAAGAGTGAGGTTTTCATAGAATGTCCTTGGGAAGAAAAACCACAGGCTTTGTAAGGTTATGGTTAACCTGCGGCTCTAAAATAACACCCGCATAACAGGACAGAAATAAACTCAGTTCAAATTTGAAACACAAATGTTAAGAACTTTGAGCTGGCTCGCACAAGCCAGCAACAAAATTACACTTTTGCGTTATTGCCAGCGCCGGAAAGGTACCGTTGTTCAAAGACATCCGACGGGACGGCACGGGCAAACAGGAAGCCCTGGCCTTTCCCGACACCCGCCTCAGCCAGCCAGCGGCGCTGCGCTTCCGTTTCGATACCCTCAGCAATCAGATTCAGGTTGAGACTACGCGCCATCTGAATAATGGCTTGCACCATGCTGCTGTCTTCCGGCAGCCCATCGACAAACGCTTTGTCGATTTTCAGGACATCCACCGGCAGCGTTTTCATGTGCTGAAGCTGACGCAGTCCGGCATAGCCCATGCCAAAATCATCCAGCGCGATGCGGATACCGGCGTTGCGCAGCGGTTTGAGGATCGCGACCGCCTCATTCGGGTCGTCAATACGACGGTTTTCCGTCACTTCCAGAATCAGCGTATCCGGCTGGATCCGGTAGCGATTGATGAGCTCCAGCATCTCCGAGACCATAGTGGGATGCATCAACTGCAGGGCAGAGAGATTGACCGACAGCGGCAGGTTGACACCACGCTCCTGCCAGGCGGCAAGCTGGCGGCATGACTCCTCAAGCACCCAGTAGCCCACCGTGACCATCAGGCCACAGGACTCAATACGTTCGATTAACCCTTCCGGCAGCTCCCAGCTGCCATCCGGCTGCTGCACGCGCAACAGCGCTTCCGCGCTTTCCACTTCACCCGTCAGCAAATTGACCTGCGGCTGAAGCCAGAGGGCAAACTGGTGGTTATCCAGCGCGGTGAGGATGTCGCTCTCTTCCGTTAGACGCTGCTGCGCCTTTTCCATCTGATCCGGGTCGAAGAACTGGATCTGGTTTTTCCCTTTGCGACGGGCGGTGAATGCCGCCGAGAAGGCGCGACGATAGAGCTGCTCTGCGGTCAGATCGCCATAGAACATGGCAATTCCGATACTGGCGCTGGGGCGAAGCTGAATACCCTGAATGGGCAGCCGCTCATTAATGACAGTGAGTACTTGCTGACCTAACGTGATCGCATGCCACGGCTCTTTCACGCCGTTCGCAATCACCACCAGGTCATAACCGCTGACCTGAGTCAGCACCATACGTGGAGCAAGCACCGATTTAACCTTTTCGACCAGCGTCAGTAACAGCATTTCACGCTGGCTCTCCTTGAGCACCCCAGCGGTATCCTGCAGGGTTTCACAGGCGATGACCATCAGCGCCGTGGTCTGCTGGCGCGCCACGGTCTGCTCCAGCATCGCCATCAGGAACGCTTTATTAGGAAGCTCCGACACCGGAAAACGGGTGGCGCTACTGTTCAGTTCATCCTGCTGACGCTGAATGCGCTGCTGGTTGAGGTTGTAGCTGCGCACCAGCATGCCGATCTCATCGTCATGATGCAGGCGGGGGAGCTCAAGCTGATGACCCATCTGCTCCTGGGGAGAAAGCGCGTTCAGCTCCCGGGCGATACGCCGCAGCGGGTGGACAATCAGCCGGTTAATGCACCAGGTCAGCGCCACGCTCAGTATCAGCGTCATAAGTAAGCAAGTGGTCACTAACGTGATAAACCAACTCATGACGAATTTATACATGCGGTACGAGTCCGCCTGCAGAACAAGATAGGCCAGCGGCTGCGGATTCGCAGGGCGTTCAAGCGAGTAGATGGGAAGCGAAATTTGTACCGGCAGTTCAAACAGGCGCATCACCATCATCGGGACGGGACGTTCGGGGATAAAACTCATCCGCAGCGCCTGGAACTGGTTTGGCAGCACCACGTCTGCGCGGCTGACGACGCCCGCAGGCTGAATACGTTTTAAAATGGTTTCCGCTTCGGGAATATCGCCTTTCAGAATAGAAGCCGAAAGCGGGCCACGCACCGAGCGGGCAATACTTTCTAATTGCGAAGCCGTGTTATAGCGATTCTGCTGTACGGAATGAAACAGCAAAATGACGCAAAATAGCAGTACAAACAGCAAGGTGACAGCAGAAACCATCGCCATCTGTTTGATCGTTAAGGAACGGCTGACACGCAAAATGACTCTCCACAGAACTCGAAGCGCAGGGCGCACCAGGGTGTAAACCTGGCGCGCCTGAGTATACCCGATCGCCGCACTTTTAAGAGAGACTTACAAATGGATTAAGTAAAATCCGATTACCAGTCCGCGTAGGGAATGAGCGGCTGTGGCGGTAAGTCCATATCACCCTGCCAGCCTGCGGCGGAGTAGCGTACATAGAGCAGCGCATGGCTTGGGGTATAGTCTTTCGCTTCCTGAATATCCACGCCAAGACCCACAAACCAGTTGGACGTGACCCGGCGCTCGACAATGGCCCGCGCGGTATAACCGGTGCCTGAGGAGCTGCTGCCGGTTTCCATCGCCCCCCTGTCGGTGTAGCGGCCTGGCTCATCGACGGGAATGAGTCCCTGAAGGGGATAGCGCAGCACATCGTTGGTTTTGGAGTGAGACCATGAGACAGATCCGCCCAGCTCCCAGGACCAGTTCTCCGTGCGTTTACGCCAGGTGACCGGCAGCGCAAAGGAGACATATTCCTGCGGGCTATAATAGCCGCCCTGACCCAGGGTATAGCCGCTCAGATCTTTATCGTAGTGCCAGAGCATGTTAGAGACACCGACAGTCAGGCGCTCGTTGTTTTTATTAATCAGCTTGTAGTAGTAACCGGTCATCCAGCGGACGCGCCAGTTATCCTCTACATTTTTCCCGGTCAGCGATTCTGCGTTCAGGCTTGACCAGATGCCGTTCGCCTCGCCTTTATCGTAGCTGATGCTCACGCCACCGCCGGTGGCGCGCACGCCGCCCCAGGTGGTGCCGGTATTGGTGTCTTTTTGCCCGGCAAAGGCCAGCAGAGAGCTGGAGATCGGGCGACGGTGGGCGTTAATGGTGTAGCCGATAGGACCGAGATCGTTGCTATAGCTCACCCCGCCGACCACATCCACCACGTCAAAGCCCATTGGCGTGGTGCCGATATCCCATGCCCAGGTTTTATTCTGCCAGCCCACGGCCACGCTTGCGCCGTTTGACGTCTGACTGGTGTTGCCGCGACATGGCGTTTCGGCACAGGTCCCCCATTTGGGATCGTAGGTGCCGTTGTTGGTGGCAAACGAACCGGCATCCATATTGACCAGATCGCTGCGGAGGAACATCCGTCCATCAGAGAGCGGCGCATCCACCTGCAGCATGGTGGTGTGGGCTTTCAGGTCGGAGTAGCCGCCGGTACCGCTGGATCCCCAGTAGTCGTGCTGCAGCGTAACGTTAACATCCTGCTGGCGATACAAATCACCGGCATCGCTACGCACGCCGCGCTTCAGCCAGTCATCTTTTTCGTCGTTACGCGTCAGGCGCGTAAAGGTGTCATTGTCTGCCGGACGGGTGGTGGTGATGCCAGAGGAGACCATGGCATCTTTATAGGTCTCCAGCGCCTGCTGAGGCTGGCCGTTTTGCGTCTGAAAACGTGCCGCATCACGCAGCACCAGCGCGTTTTCCATTGACGCAGGCTGTGATTTTGCCTGCGGAATGATGCTGTTGAACGTCTTTTCTGCGGCAGCAGAATCACCCAGCCCCGCCTGCGCCATCGCGATGCGGCGCTGCATGTTGAGCGACAACGGCTGGCCATTTTGCGTCGCAGGCAGTTTCGCCAGTTCGGCACGCGCAGCGTCTTTGTCGCCCTGCGCACTGTAGATTTCGGTCAGGCCGAGGATCGCATCTTCGTTTTGTGGCTCGCGCTGCAACACGCCGCTGTATGCCGTTTTTGCTGCACTGAGATCGCCCCGCTGCTGCGCCCAGTCCGCCAGGGTTAAATCGATACGGGTAGAAGCAGGTTGCTGACGAAGAAGATTTTCCGCCTCCTGCTCTTTGCCACTGTCGCGCAGGCGATTGGCGGTTTCGAGCACCTGATTACTTTGCAGGCGGTCGGCAAGCTCCTGAATATTGCCGTTCCACTGGCTGCGCGGCAGCGTCTCCAGCTGGGCCAGCGCGGCACGATCCTGGTCGTTACCGGAAAGATAGAGCCCGTTGGCATACACCTGATCCGGGTCGGTCGGTTTCTGGCTGGCAAGCTGACGCATCAGGGTATCTGCCTGACTGCGCTGGCCTGCGCTGTAGAGATCGCGCGACAGGCGATAGGTGATCCACACGTCGCCTGGAGAGAGCGCCAGACGACGACGCTGAACCTCGGCGGCCTGGGCGTATTTGCCCTGGTTCTCCAGCTGCTCGGCCTGGGCGGAGAGCTGTTCGTTGGTCAGGCTACGTTCAATATCATCAATGCTGCGACGCTGGCTGGCGGAGAGCGACTGGATAAACTGCGAGGCTTTCTCCGGCGACTGTGCACGATAAATATTGGCCAGTCCGCGGACCGCGTTACTGTTGCCGCTGTCCATGCGTAATGCCTGCCGATAATAGCGCTCGGCGGCGTCGTTATCTTTACGTGCCGCTGCAGCATCACCCAGCCCCAGCACCGCATAACTGTCGCTATTGTCGATAGTGCGCGCCTGTTGATAATAGCGCTCCGCCTGTGCCGGGTTATTCGCTTTCAGCGCCGCATCCCCCTGCTGGATCAGCAGCCAGTAACGGTTCACCTTCAGCAAGCTGTCCCATTTGCCGCGGTTATCGCTCTGCGGATCGAGGGCGATCGCCTTTTCAAACTGTGCCACCGCGCGAGCACGGTCGCCTTTCTGGGAGTATGCCTGGCCCAGCGCGCCAATGGCTTCGCTGTCGGCATGGTTTGCGCTGACCGCCTTTTGCAGTTCCGCCACCGCCTTATCACCCTGTCCGGCATTCACTGCCGCCAGGCCTTGCGCTTTCGCACGGAAAGTTGGATCGGCGAGCTGTTTTTGCTGCGCTTCAAGCTGTGAACGCGCGGCGGTTACGTTCTCACCGTCACTGAATACGCTCAGGTACTTTTGCAGCGCGGAGACGCTGGCATTGCTGACAGGCTGGTCTTTGATCTGCGCATACCACATATCCGACGCCTGGCTGCGGCCATTGCTGGATTTGGCCATCTCATGCAGCACCGCAAAGCCTTCATCACGGCGCCCGGTCTGGAACAGCAGCTGGGCCAGCGTCGACTGCAGCTGCGTATTGCCAGGGCTGCTGCTGTTGATCTTTTTCAACTGGTTAATGGCCGCATTGCGGCGAGCGGGATCTTTCGCCACCACATTCCAGTATTCCGTTGCCACGTCGCCGCCCGGCGGGTTGCCGTCGAACAGCTTGTCATAGGCGGCAATCGCTTCCTGGGTATGGCCTGTCGTGGCGAGTAAGCGAGCCTGCTGTAACTGCTGGCGGCCATCCGGCGTGGAAAGCAGCATCGTGTTGCGCGAGGACTGGTACGCGCTGGAACCGGGGGCGATCCCTTTCAGTCTATCCAGCTCTTTTTGCGCGCCGGCGTTGTCGCCCTGACGAAGCAGATAGCGAAAACGTGCCGCAATAACGTCAGGGTTGTTCGGGTCGATCAGCTCAAGACGATAGAGCGACTGACGCACCAAATCTTCACGCTGCGTCGATTCCCCCAGGCGCACCTGTTCCAGCAGCTGTTGCTGCTGCGGAGAGTTGACGGCCTGAGCCAGCGGCATCAGCGCCAGGCCAAGCGATAAACTGAGTAGATTTACTGTGAACTTGCGCATTCCTGGCCCCAATCCGGTATTAATTCACCTTTTGTGGTGAAACGAAAACGATGCTGATCCCATCCTTGTCCAAAGAGAGTCAGTACATAACTGTAGTAAGCATTATTATCAGGAAAGTGGTCAGCCACGCGCTGGCGCTGGACGGCCTGCGCATCACGCTGTTGTAAAAAAGGCAGCATGGCGGCAGAGAAGCCGACCGGGCCATTACCCGTGCGTGCTCCACTCACCACATTCACTTTTTCCGGTGGTACACCCTGTTTTGTTGTGGTGGCGGCCATCGGCCTGAAGCGCGCCAGCAGCCGGGCTTTTTGAGGATCGTTATCGTTCATCATCCCCACCCAGAGATAGACGCGGATGGCGTCATATCCCCCCACCAGCGGCGGCTCCTGCTGTAACCGCCAGCCTTTGTTTTTCTGGTATTGCACCCAGTCCGGCGAAAAACCTTTCGGCGCACTCTCCAGCAGCAAGCGCAGATTGGTCTCACGCAGGGTGGTCCACGGGGCGCCAAAACGCGTGAAGTAGCTTGCGAGCTGTGGAGGAAGATAGCTGGGATTAAAACGCCAGGCGTTCTCATCGACAAAGCCAACTTTACCGGGCAGCAGCATCAGACCGAGGCCAGGTACTTTCACCACTTCTTCGCGGGCGATGCGCTCGAGTAGCGTCTTGCCCGTACGGGTATAGTCAGCGTCTTTCCATAACCGCCCCGCTTCAAGCAGGGACCAGGCGATCCAGATATCGGCATCCGAGGCGGAATTGGTATCGATAACCGCCCAGGTGTCTTTGTCTTTTTGCCCCCATAACCAGGCGGGGAGCGTGTCGTCGAGATGCCCCCCGGCAAGGTTATCCCGCGTCCATGCCAGCACCTTGTCGAACGCTTTACGGTCATTCGCAGCGAGGGCAAAGAACAGCGCGTAGCTTTGCCCTTCCGAGGTAGTGATTTTACGCGTGTCGCTGGGATCAATGACCCGCCCGCCCTCGCTGATGTAATCCTGTTTAAATTTCTCCCAGGCAGGCCAGGTACAGGCGGCGCGCAGAGGCGCCGCTGCCAGCATCAACGCAATGACACACCAGCGAAAGGCTTTCATCACATCTTACTCATGATCCGGATTCAGGCGACGACGGCTGATGATACGCAGCAGACGCCACAGCACCCAGGCCAGCAGCACCACGCTGACGGCGGCCAGGATAGCGAGCAGAATCGGATGGTTAGAGAGCGCATACCACAGACGTTCGAACCATGGCAGATGCCCTACATAGTACACATCGCCTACGCGCAGGCTGTTCACGCCCGACTCACGGATCACCGACACAGAGCCGAACATCGCGGCACGTTTACCGCTGTCGTTCATCGCACTGTTGAGCAGTTCGTAGCCACGCGGGCTGTCTGCGAGCAGGGCAATCACGCTACGCTGATCGTTATACGGAGACTGGAAGCCGACCACGGCCGCCATCGCCCCCTGAGACGTGACAGCCGTCTGCGCGCTGGCTTTACGATCGTTGATATCCGGCATGATGCTCGGGAACTCGGTCTGACGCAGCGGCGTGTTAACCCAGGACTGGGCTGCCTGAACCAGCAGATCGATACGCTTCTCATCCTTCAGCTTATCCGGGATGGAACCGATCACCATGATGTCCGCATCCTTGTTCTGAATTTGAGCGCCATCATCCGTCAGGGTAACGTTAATCGCCGGCAGGCCCGTTTGCGCGCCTACGGTCGCCATGGTGTCCAGCAGCGTCGTCACCTGCCCTTCATTTGGCGCTTTTGGCATCACAACAATGGATTCAGACAGGTCCGCCATACGGCTGAACGGGAAGCCCGCGTTAGCAAATGCCCGCAGATCCGGCATGGCGAGGAAGTGATAGTACTTCGAGAAGTCGATGGTCGATTCATCGCCAATCACGACGTGGTTCTGCACCGGCTGGAAGGTGATGCAGTTGTCCACCGAACCGCCCGGCATTGGATTCATGTACTGGAAATCAAAGCGCAGCTGGTTTACCGCCCCGAGCTTCAGCGCCGGGATGGAGACATCGGTTTTACCATCCAGCAGCCCCTGCAGTACCGGCAAACGCAGCAGCAGACGGTTTGTTTCCTTATTATTCATCAGATTAAACGACTGAAGGAACTGGTTATTCAGGCTGATATCCATGCGCGAACTGTCTTTGGTTGACGGCGCGGTGTAACGATAGTTGAGGTTCATATCGATACCGGTGGTGCGCAGCAGATACAGGTCCGGCGGCAGGTTCAGCGACAGGCTGACAGGAGACGGCTCAATCCCTGTCGACTGCAGCTGCTCTTCATAGGTTTTCAGCTCGCCGAAGGTGACGGCGCGGTCGGTACGTACCCAGTTTGGCGCGTCATAAGGTTTACGTGCCAGCAGCGGCTTGACCTCATCAACAACCACGCTGCTGCCGCGGAACAGGATATTCCCCTGCGCAATCGCTTTTGCCGCCTGCACCAGGTCTTTCTCATCACGCCCGAAAACCACCAGCAGCTTCACATATGGGTTAT
Source organism: Enterobacter cloacae complex sp. OE43NF (assembly GCF_023544405.1). Classification (NCBI taxonomy): domain Bacteria; kingdom Pseudomonadati; phylum Pseudomonadota; class Gammaproteobacteria; order Enterobacterales; family Enterobacteriaceae; genus Enterobacter; species Enterobacter cloacae complex sp. OE43NF. The sequence continues at coordinate 10,384 of NZ_JAMJFW010000033.1, read as the reverse complement.
CCGGGTGGCTTATCATCTCAATGGTCGGCGCTTTGACATCCGGGTGCTCACGCAGGAAAGCAGGACGCTTCGCGTTGGTCGCAAAGATGATGGCATTTCTGTCAGGGATCTTGTCATACATAACCGGGAAATTCTGCCCGCGCCAGCCGGAACGGGAGCCGAACCAGGAGGCCACGATGGTCGCTGCCAGTTGCTCCGTGACGTCCGGTGAGGACGCAAAGACCATCGGCAGGTTTAACGGGCGATTATCACGCGGATCGAAGAACGGCACCGGGAACGCGGAGAGATCGTTTTTCAGCGCCAGCGACTGGTAGGTCATCTGCAGCGATGAGTTACGCCCGACATCCATCCACAGCGTGTTGCTGGCCGGGTTTTCGCACACGTCACGGTAATGGCCCACGAATTCCAGACGGATACGGTTAAAGTCGGTGATAAACAGCGGGTTGATCGGCACCTGAGCCAGGGTTTTCTTACCCAACTGCTCTTTGGTGACCGGCAGCACGTCCATCAGCTCGTCATTCAGATAGACCTTCAGCTGAGACTGGGTCGGCAGCAGCGAAGGAGAAGGGGTATATTCCAGGTTCAGCACCGCCTTCGACACAACCTCATCGCTGCGCATACCAAACTCAACGCCGCCTTTAGGATTGACGCCGCGCAGCACCATGCTGCCCGGAGGCGGCGCAATCTGCGCAAAGGTGAGCTTCACGTCCCGCGACGGGGCATTCTCCGTGACAACAGGCGCATTAGCCCCCGGAACGCCCGGCATCACCTGCCCCACAACCTGCGCGTCGGCCGGCAGGGTATTTCCCGCTGTCGGCTGGTTGGGAACGAGATTTTCTGTTTGACCGGGCGCCGCGGTGACAACCGGTTCGGTCGCTTGCGACACCACAGGCACCGTTGGAGCAGGCGTGGCCGCGGCGTTATCAGGCGCTGCGTTAGCCATTGTTGCGGGGAGCGTACTCATCCCCATTGCCACTGCACATAACCAGGAAAGTTTTGTTTTCATCGCGTTATCATCATTGTTGAGCCATAACCGGGTCCGCCTGCTTCGCCTCATCCCGCTCAGGACGACGAGGAATGAACGACACGACCCAGGAAACCAGCGAAGTAAGTGACCGGAAAATTATTTTCACCGACGACGGGGCAAATTCTGCAAGGTGACGATAGCCACGGAACCCCAGCTTCAGAATATCCAGCAGGCTTTCCAGAGGTTTATCTTCCGGGAAGCTGTCCTGCCAGAGAGCCCACGTATCCGCGCGGGCAAACGTACACTGCACAAAATCAATATGTTGCTTCCTGGTCAGCGGCATCAGCTGCAGACCCACTTCATTGCCTGCCACACGCACAACCTGTGTCGGGAAGACATACTCCTGCTGGCCACGCTTAAGCAACAGGTTAACCTTCTGCCCTTCCAGCACCTTCGCCTGTCCGTTGATTTTGATACCCAGACCACCGTCGGAGAAGTCATGAACGGTACAGGAGAAGAGATGACCATCTTCACGGGCTATCGCCGCAGGCATGCTGATTTCAACACGATGCGCGCGACGTACCTGCTTGCTTTCCACTGACACCGCCACTGCGCCGCCAAGGATAATCAGGTTGTAAAATACCCATGCCATACTGACGAACACCGTCAGGATTTCGTTTTCCGGACCGTAGAAGTAGCGCCAGATACCGGCAATTACCCCCACAATGTTCAGCAGCACCAGGAAGATGTACGGACGGGAGATCACCCAGTCGACATACTCCTCTTCCACCAGGCCACCCTTCGCGGTGACGTTAAACTTGCCTTTATGCGGGTTAATCAGCGCCACCATCGTTGGCGGCGCGATGTACCAGGCCAGCACCGTTTCGTAGATTTCACTCCAGAATGAGTGGCGATACTTGCCCTGAATCTTCGAGTTGGTCAGGCTCGCGTGGATCATGTGCGGCAGAACAAACAGCGCAATCATCAGCGCGGGCGCGTAGATGATATAGGCGTGAAGAAGCAGGAACGCCAGCGGCGCGGTCAGGAAGATCAGCCGCGGAATACCGGATAAGAAGTGGAACATGGCGTTGACGTAGCACAGACGTTGCGCCAGCTTGAGGCCTTTACCCAACAGCGGGTTATCAAGACGGAAAATCTGTACCATCCCGCGCGCCCAGCGAATACGCTGGCCGATATGCGCCGACAGGGATTCCGTCGCCAGACCGGCCGCCTGAGGAATACGCATATAGGCCGAGGTATAGCCGCGACGGTGCAGGCGTAGCGAGGTATGGGCATCTTCGGTAACCGTTTCAACCGCGATGCCGCCAATTTCATCCAGTGGTTTACGGCGGATAACCGCACAGGAACCGCAGAAGAAGGTCGCATCCCACATGTCGTTGCCGTCCTGCACCAGGCCATAGAACAGCGTGCCTTCGTTCGGGGTCTTACGGAAACGGCCGAGGTTACGTTCAAACGGATCCGGCGAGAAGAAATGGTGCGGCGTCTGCATCATCGCCAGCGCTTTCTCTTTCAGGAACCAGCCCATCGTCATCTGCAGGAACGAGCGCGTCGGCACGTGGTCGCAGTCAAAGATGGAGACAAACTCCCCTGTCGCATACTTCAGCGCGTTGTTGATGTTCCCGGCTTTGGCATGTTCGTGAGAGGTGCGGGCGATATACTCAACGCCCACCTCTTGCGCGAACTCACGGAACGCGGCCCGACCGCCGTCATCCAGGATCCAGATTTTGAGCTTATCTTTGGGCCAGTCGATACCCAGCGCGGCGTAAATGGTATTTTTCACCACGCTCAGATCTTCGTTATAGGTCGGTACAAAGAGATCGACAGTCGGCCACTGCGACGTATCTTTTGGCAGCGGAACCGGCTGGCGGTTGAGCGGCCAGATCACCTGGAAATAGCCCAACACCAGCACGATCCAGGCGTACGTTTCAGCAAACAGCAGCACCAGACCGCATACCAGACTAACCGGATCATCCCAGTTCAGCGTTGAGGTATAACGCCACCAGATATAGCGGCAGGAGACGGTCAGTGATAACACAATCAACATCAGGGCGGAGAAGCGCCCCGGTATACGCCGCACCAGCAGCGCCACGCCCCACAGCAGGATCAGGAAAGTGAACTGCGCCAGCGGGTTAAAGGGTTGCGTGATACAGACCAGCGCCAGAATGAGCGAGAAGACAACAATCACGCCCAGAATAAAACGCCGTAAACCCGGATGCAGATGCCCAAGTTCTTTATGGTTATCCAGATGGCTGGTCTTATCGCCCACGCGGTCAGGCAGCCTGTCCAGCCACTGATGATAGCGTTCGCGTAAAAGCTGGACCCGGCTGAAGCTGCGCCAGTGCGGCGTCTTTTTCTCCTGCCGCGGCGACGTAACCACCAGCCAGATGGCCTGAATGATGTACCGCGCCGGATCTAACGGCCGTGGACGGTCAGGATTAAGTGCGGATACAATTCACTGTGTCGCGCACGAATGCGCTGCCAGCGGGGGTGCTCGAGGGGGATGAACATCCAGGCCAGAATCATCCAGAAACAGCCGAACGCGGCGCTAAATACCGAGGCACCATGCCGGCGATAATGCCGGTAATGGTCGCTTAAACGCGAACTGACCGGTGGGATGAGTAACCAGCTGGCGAGTCGACTCATACCGTACCCCTGGCAGGATCCGCCTCTTGGGCGAAGTGCAGCAGACACCAGTTCGCCAGCGTCAGGATCTCTTCTGCCGCCAGCGAATCGCTACGATACTCGCCAAGTGGCTGTTTGGAGGCGAGGCATTCCGCCATCCCCTCATCACGATGGATCACAATCGGCAGCAGACGACGCTGGCTTTGCAGCCAGACCTGATACAGATCGTCCTGGATCTGGCTGCCAATGCGTAAATCGTTAATCAGGATATGGCTATTCTGTGGCAACCCCTGCTGATGTAGACGGATATGGCAATTGGCATCGACGTTCACAATGGAGAGCACGTGGTCGCACTGGGCAATCAGCTGTCGGGTCAGCGTGCCGGCACCGTGCGGCAGATCCAGCAGGATCCACTGATAATGGCCTTTTTCTTTGAGGCTCTGCAGCGCGAGTGTGAATTGCGAAAATAAACGCTGATAGGCGGCTTCATTCTCACGCTCTGTCGTGGTCAGTTGACCAAACGGCAGGAGATCGAGCTGGGAGGTGTAACGCAGACCCGCATCACGCCAGTCTTTATCATCAAGCAACGCGCGGGCCCAACCCTCTGTACGGGTAAAGTCGACGTTAAATGACATACGCAGCAAATTGTCGGCGCAGGCGTCAATCACCAGCACCGATTCACCTAAAAGCTGTAATGACCACGCCAGCGCCGCGGTAACGGATGTTGTACCCACTCCACCACGGACGCCCTGTAATCCGAGTATGGCCATCAATGGCTCCCTTATTGTTGTTGGGTAAATTCAGCTAATAACGGCCAACGTTTAATAGCCGCAGCCAACTGTTCCCGCTGGGAAATATCGGTGTAATCTATTTCAGGTAAAGAAAAGGCCTGCGTCAGCGCCAGAAAATCGTTTTGGAATGTGTAACCCAGGGTAGAATCGACTGGGGTTCCGGGTTCGTTATTATCCATTTTTTTCCATCCCTTTGAGTATCGTTTTACTCTCTGAAGTCGCGAGGCTTCCTGCCCTGTGAAATTTCATTTACATGCTAAATCTGATGCTCTTTAATTTCAATGTTAGGTTTATTTCTACGCTTTCGCTAGTAAACTGATATACAGATAAATTAGACGAAAAGAGGGACACCGTGGACTCCATATTTTCTATTGGCATCCAGTCATTATGGGACGAATTGCGCCACATGCCAGTCGGAGGAGTCTGGTGGGTTAATTCGGATCGTAATGAAGATGCTATCAGTCTGGTAAACCAGACAATTGCCGCGCAGGGTAAGGACTCCCGGGTCGCTGTCATTAGTATGGGCGAAGACCCGAAGCAAATTATTACGCTTGAGCGAGACCGCGGTCCACAGACGGTACGCTTGTTTTCCATGCCGTCGGAAGCAGATAGTCTATACTATTTGTCCCGCGACATTCAGTGTTCCATCAATCCAGACCGCTTTTTATTGATTCTTAAATGTTCACATAATGCCCTGCAAAATATCCCGACGGAGAAACTGCTGCAGTGGCTGGAAAAAATCAATAAATGGGCAAAATTTCAAAATTGCACGCTATTGATAATCAATCCCGGCAGTAATAACGACAAGCTGTTCTCACTTTTAATGGCGGAGTATCGCTCGCTATTCGGCCTGGCAAGTCTGCGCGACCAGGCGGGCAGCTATCTCTACGATATTGCATTCTGGTGTAATGAAAAAGGCGTGAGCGCCAGACAGCAACTTACGCTTAAACATATTGACGGCGAGTGGCACCTTGCCCAGCAAGAAGAAACCGTGGTGCAACCGCGCAGCGATGAAAAACGGATCCTGAGCCATATTGCGGTACTGGAGGGGGCGCCCGCGCTGTCTGAAAACTGGTCCCTGTTTGAGTCCAATGAAGCGCTTTTTCATGAAGCCCGCACGACGCAGGCAGCAACCCTTGTTTTCTCGCTGATGCAGAACAATCAGATTGAAACGCTGGCACGACAAATTCATACCTTACGTCGTCAACGCGGCAGCGCGTTAAAAATTGTGGTACGCGAAAACAATACCAGCCTGCGTGCCACGGACGAACGTCTGCTTTTGGGCTGTGGCGCAAACATGGTTATCCCGTGGAATGCACCTCTTTCACGCTGCCTGACGCTTATCGAAAGTGTCCAGGGGCAGCAGTTCAACCGCCACGTACCGGAAGATATTTCCACGCTGCTTTCCATGACGCAGCCGATGAAACTGCGTGGTTATCAGAAATGGGATACCTTCTGCGATGCCGTTGGCAACATGATGAACAACACGCTGCTTCCTGCAGACGGGAAAGGGGTAATGGTTGCCCTGCGACCTGTACCGGGGATCCGCGTGGAACAGGCGCTCACCTTATGCCGCCCGAACCGTACCGGGGACATCATGACGATTGGCGACAACCGCCTGGTTCTGTTTTTGTCTTTTTGTCGGGTGAACGATCTCGATACCGCACTGAACCATATCTTCCCGCTGCCTACCGGGGATATTTTCTCAAACCGTATGATTTGGTTCGAAGACAATCTGATCAGCGCTGAGCTGGTGCAGATGCGTGCCCTCGCGCCAGAAAACTGGGTGAAACCGCTGCCTGTCACGAGCGATATCAAACCGATCCTCAATGCACGGCATGACGGCCATATCTGGCGTCGGGTTCCGGAACCCCTTCGCTTATTAACTGAGAATGGGGAGAACGCACCATCATGAATATCAGCGATATCATTCAACTGGTTGTATTCTGTGCGATGATCTTTTTCCCGCTTGGTTATTATGCACGCCATTCACTGCGCCGTATTCGCGATACGGCCAGAATGGCGTTTGGCAAACCTCGCTATGTCAAACCAGCCGGAACACTGACACGGGCAACACACGTCAAGGCAGACCGAAAACATGACTAACTCAACTTATACCGCTTCGTCACCATCGCCTCTGTGGCAATACTGGCGCGGCCTTTCCGGCTGGAACTTCTACTTTCTGGTGAAGTTTGGTCTGCTGTGGGCTGGCTATCTGAACTTCCATCCTCTGCTGAACCTGGTGTTTATGGCCTTCCTGCTGATGCCGCTGCCCAATATCAGGCTGCATCGCTTGCGTCACTGGGTTGCCATCCCGCTGGGTTTTGCGCTGTTCTGGCATGATACCTGGCTGCCGGGGCCGGACAGCATCATGAGTCAGGGTTCGCAGGTCGCCGGGTTTAGCGCCAGCTATATCCTCGACCTGACCGAGCGCTTTATTAACTGGCAGATGATTGGCGCGGTCTTTGTGCTGCTGGTTGCCTGGCTGTTTCTGTCACAGTGGATCCGCGTCACGGTGTTTGTCGTTGCCATTATGATTTGGCTGAACGTTCTGACGCTGGCTGGGCCAAGTTTTTCCCTGTGGCCTGCCGGTCAACCGACCAGCACAGTAACCACCACCGGAGGAAGCGCGGCAGCAACCGTTGCCACGGCAGGCGACACGCCGGTGGTGGGCGATATTCCAGCACAGACCGCACCGCCGACCTCAACCAACCTGAATGCCTGGCTTTCCAGCTTCTACACCGCGGAAGATAAGCGTCAGACTAAGTTCCCGGATGCACTCCCGGCAGATGCTCAGCCGTTTGAACTGCTGGTAATTAACATCTGCTCCCTCTCCTGGGCTGACGTTGATGCGGCTGGTTTAATGTCACACCCGCTGTGGTCGCATTTCGATATCCAGTTTAAAGACTTTAACTCTGCCACCTCGTACAGCGGCCCGGCGGCCATCCGCCTGCTGCGAGCAAGCTGCGGCCAGCCATCGCACAAGAATTTGTATCAGCCCGCTGGCAACCAGTGTTATCTGTTCGATAACCTGGCGAAACTGGGCTTTACGCAGCATCTGATGCTGGGGCATAACGGTCAGTTCGGTAACTTCCTGAAAGAGGTACGTGAAGAAGGGGGTATGCAGGCACCGCTGATGGATCAAACCGGGCTGCCGGTCACGCTGCTGGGCTTCGACGGCTCGCCAGTCTATGACGATACCGCCGTGCTACAGCGCTGGCTGCAGACCATTGAAAAAGACAGCAATCCGCGCAGCGCCACGTTCTATAACACCCTGCCCCTTCACGACGGTAACCATTTCCCGGGCGTGAGCAAAACGGCAGATTACAAAGTGCGTGCGCAGAAGTTCTTTGATGAGCTGGATGCGTTCTTCACTGAGCTGGAAAAATCTGGCCGTAAAGTGATGGTGGTTGTCGTTCCGGAGCACGGTGGGGCGCTGAAAGGCGACAGAATGCAGGTGTCCGGCCTGCGCGATATCCCCAGCCCGTCCATTACCAACGTGCCTGCCGGGATTAAATTCTTTGGTATGAAGGCACCGCATCAGGGCGCACCGATTGAGATCACTCAGCCAGTCAGCTATCTGGCCATCTCTGAGCTTGTGGCCCGCGCGGTCGATGGTAAGCTGTTTGTGGAAGATAGCGTGAACTGGGATCAGCTCACCAGCAATCTGCCGCAAACCGCGGAAGTGTCAGAGAATGCGAATGCGGTTGTCATTCAGTACCAGAACAAACCGTACGTTCGCCTGAACGGCGGAGACTGGGTACCTTATCCGCAGTAAGTTCTCCAGACCCTCTTCCCCTCGGGGAGAGGGAATGATTGTTCCGCGAGCCAGACGAGCATTTTCAGGCTCGCGGAATATCCTCTAGGGCGCATACTCATTTATTCAGCGCTGCGCAGGGAGATCTCACCGCCCACCCAGGGCTTGATGACGCCATCCTGCTCCAGGAGCAGGGCACCCTGTGCATCAATGCCGCGAGAGATACCGTAGATCTCCTTATCACCAATCAGCAGTTTCACCGGCCGGTTGATAAAGTTATCAAGTTTTTCCCAGCGAGACAGGAACGATGCCAGCCCTTCCTGTTCAAAGAGAGACAAGGAGGTACGCAGCTCTTTAATCATACGCACGGCAAGCGTGTTGCGATCGATGGTGATCCCCGCTTCCTGCAGGTTGGTCCACGCCTGATTCACCACATCGCTTTGCACATTTCGCATTACCATATTGAGACCGGCACCAATGACAATTTGCGCCGCATCGCCTGTTTTTCCCGTCAGTTCGACCAGAATACCGGCAAGCTTACGATCGTTCAGGTAAAGGTCGTTTGGCCATTTTACCCGTACTTTATCCGCGCCAAGCTCGTGCAGAACTTCCGCCATAACGATACCAATCACCAGACTCAGACCCACTGCGGCGGCAGGCCCCTGCTCAAGGCGCCAGTACATGGAAAGATAGAGGTTTGCGCCAAACGGCGAGAACCACTTACGCCCGCGACGGCCGCGCCCGGCCTGCTGGTACTCTGCAACGCAGGCATCCCCTGATTCCAGCTCGCCTATCCGCTCCAGCAGGTACTGGTTTGTCGAATCGATGACCGGCAATACGGCCACGTTACCCTGCCCTATCTGGCTGCGGATGAGTTCTTCATTCAGGAGCTGAATAGGCTCCGGCAGGCTGTAGCCTTTTCCGGGCACGGTGAAGACATCAACCCCCCAGTCGCGGAGGGTCTGAATATGTTTATTAATGGCAGCACGGCTCATGCCCAATTGCTCGCCTAATTGCTCGCCAGAATGAAACTCACCGTCGGCAAGGATGCCAATCAGGGTTAACGGGATGGTATTGTCCTTCACGCGATAGCCTCCACAGCATTCACTTCACCCGTACGACCAATGAAGCGGACTTCCGGCTCCAGCCAGACGTTAAATTTCTCACCCACTTGCTGACGCACATGGTGCGCCAGTTGCACTACGTCGTCGCTGGTCGCATCGTGTTGATTGATCAGCACCAGTGCCTGCTGACGGTGAACCGCTGCGCCGCCCACGGCAGTACCTTTTAACTGGCACTGATCGATAAGCCACCCTGCGGCCAGCTTCACGCTGCCATCCGCCTGCGGGTAATGCGGGGCAGTAGGCCATTTAGCCAGCAATGCTTTCGCGTTTTCGCTGCTTATGACCGGGTTTTTGAAGAAACTGCCGGCATTTCCGTTTACTTTGGGATCGGGCAGTTTGGTCATGCGCATATGGCAAACCGAGTCAAACACATCGCGAGGGGTGACGGTTGCCGGATCGAGGCGCGTTAAATCACCATAGGTCAGCACCGGCTGCCAGGTTTTGGACAGACGCAGGCCCACAGCGACAATGACGTAGCGATCCTGATATTCATGTTTGAAGATGCTGTCACGGTAGCCAAAACGGCACTGCTCTGCCGTTAAACGCTGAGCCGTACCGGTCGCCAGCTCAATGCAGTCGACATAGTCGCACACGTGTTTGAGTTCGATGCCATACGCACCGATATTTTGAATGGGCGATGATCCCGCGCAGCCCGGGATGAGAGCCAGGTTTTCCAGTCCCGGCATCCCTTTTTCGAGGGTATATTGCACCAGTTGATGCCAGTTTTCGCCGGCACCTACGCGCAAACGCCAGCTATCGGCGCACTCTTCGACCTCAATTCCCATGATGCGGTTAATAATGACCGTCCCGGCAAAATCATCGAGAAACAGGACATTGCTGCCTTCGCCCAGAATCAGTACAGGTTCGTTGTTTTCTGTTGCGCGTTGCCATGCATCCAGCAGTTGCTGGGCCGTATCGGCGCGTACAATGTGATTAGCATTCCGTTGAATACCAAAGGTATTCCAGGGCTTAAGGGAGTGGTTCATAGGCGCTATCCTGATGCAAAAACGCAGGTAGTTTACCGTATAAGCAGTACGTTGTGGGGGATTAGTTTGTGCAACGCAGAAACGCAAAAAGGCCATCCTTTCGGATGGCCTCTTCA
>NZ_JAMJFW010000032.1:0-58623 GCF_023544405.1 Enterobacter cloacae complex sp. OE43NF | reverse complement strand
ATGATTTATACCACTGGCACTATTGCCATCAGCGGAAATACCCTTACAGGTACGGGAACAAACTTCACTGCAGCTGGCTCGCTGATTCGTAACGGCTGTACCGTCATCGCGCTGACCAGCCCAGCGCAGGTTTTCCAGATCACCGTTATCGGCGGCGCAACCTCTCTCACCGTTACGCCAGCTGCCAACCCTGCTATCCCTGCTGGAACCAAATATGCCATTCTTCTGAGCGACAGCCTGAGCGTTGACGGCCTGGCACAGGATATTGCTGAAACGTTCACGATGTACCAGCGCTACATGAGCGGGTTCGCTGATGTGATGAACGGTACTACAGACGTCACTATCACGATTAACGGTGTGGCCGTCACAGTACCAGGCCAGAAATCACTGGCGAAGAAAGGGGCAAACAGCGATATAACCAGCCTAAGCGGCCTGACTACCGCACTCAGTATCAGCCAGGGCGGAACAGGTGCAAAGAATGCTGCTGACGCCCGCACAAACCTCGGTTTAGGAAGTAGCGCCACTGCTGACAGTCAAACCAGTTCGACAGATACATCATCGGGGCGGGTATTGAAAGTCGGGGCATTTGGTTTGGGAGCTACGGCCACCACTCCTCCAGCGGATACCTATACGGGTTTTTTCTGGCAGGGAATCGGCGGGAATGCTAACCCTGATTCTGTTTACGGCTATGCGCATCTTGTAGTGGCGGTGTCAGGAACATATCGAACCAGGATGGCCCAAACTTATTTTGGAACACCAAGGTTATGGATTCAGAATATTAACGGCTCCTCATATTCAACCTGGGCTCAGGTTTACACCACAGCAAATACCACAAAAGCCAGCGATGGTACCCTAAAGGCTGCGTCTCCAGTTGCCCGTATCGTAGCGAGCCAGGAAGCCTGCCAGCGCGCCGATATAGCTGAGGAAGGTTTCTCCTGGTGCGGTTGCGGTACGGCAAACGCTGAGGCGGAAGGAATCAACATTTCCCGGCTCGATGTCGGTGTCTACGTACTGACTGGTTCGACAGGCCTGGCATCTGATGGATGGCAACTGCTGCCGCCAATGGACCCTGGCGGCATGGGAGAACTGGGTGTGGTTGAGGCAGAGCAAACCGACAATGGCGAGCTGACAATCCGCCTGTTTAAGCGCAAATACATGCTCAACGATGAAGGAGAGATCGTTAAAACGAAAGGGGCTGCTATGGATGTTCCGTCTAACAGTTGGATCGATGTGCGACTGGACATGCCTGAAAACAGTGTATGGAATCAACGCCAGAAAGCAGCCGTGGACGCTGCGGAGAATGAATCTGGTTCGTAAATAAATGTTGGCAGCCAGATAAAAATGGCTGCCATATTTTGTCACATACCAACCTGACGGACTGTAGGAAACTCAGAAACAAGCCACATGTCGGATTCATCAAACATTTCCTCCAGCATACGGTTCAGCTTTTCCCGATCACTTTTGCTGGCATCGCTATTCAAGCCGTTCGCCTGCATTGGCTTAACCTTCACTTCTGCGTCAGGGAAAATCTGGTGCACCCGCTTCGTCAGCTCGGCCAGAATGATCTCTCTGGCCCCTTCGAGCCCCTCAACATTACGCTTGTCATAAACCAGTTCTACGAACATAAGTGCTCCGCTAATCACTGTTTGAATATACAGTATTTTTGCTTTGGCGGTTTTGTCTGTCAAGGCATGAACCACTTGTTTTTAAATTTTGGGGAACATACTGCTGGCGTGTTTGTTATTGATTTGCCCTACAGGGCTGATGTGGTCTGGCGCTGACTAGAATTATGCGTGGGGCATGGATGGGGCAAAAGTGGTCTGTGAAGTTCGTTAAAGTTCGTTAATCAAGCTTTATCTCGATCTCGCTCATCCCTTGTTTAAAGCGCTCCTGGACGATCTTTATCGATTTTAAAAACTATGAGTTCATATTATACAAATGTAGCAAAAAGGGTGTTTGTACCTGAAAAGATGAACATTCTGCATAGCGCGATCTACACAACAGGAATAGACTGGAATCGTTATTCGACAAACGATGCATAAGGTTTTCTATGACACAACAGCCACAAGCCAAATACCGCCACGACTATCGTGCGCCGGATTACCTGATTAGCGATATCGATCTGACTTTTGACCTGGATGCCACTAAAACCGTTGTGACGGCGGTAAGCCAGGTGACGCGCCAGAGCGCGACGGCAGTGCCGCTGCGTCTGGATGGTGAAGACCTGACGCTGGTCTCCCTGCATATTAATGATGCAGCCTGGACTGACTATAAAGAAGAAGACAACCAGCTGGTGATCGATAACCTGCCGGAACGCTTTACGCTGCGCATCGTGAATGAAATCAGCCCTGCCGCCAATACGGCGCTGGAAGGGCTCTACCAGTCTGGCGTGGCGCTGTGCACCCAGTGTGAAGCGGAAGGTTTCCGCCACATCACCTGGTATCTTGACCGTCCGGACGTGCTGGCGCGTTTTACTACCAAAATCATCGCGGATAAAACGCTTTATCCTTTCCTGCTCTCTAACGGTAACCGCGTGGGTGAGGGTGAGCTGGAAAACGGCCGTCACTGGGTACAGTGGCAGGATCCGTTCCCGAAACCATGCTACCTGTTTGCGCTGGTGGCGGGTGATTTCGACGTCTTACGTGACACCTTCAAAACCCGTTCTGGCCGCGAAGTGGCGCTGGAACTGTTCGTTGACCGTGGCAACCTCGATCGCGCGCCATGGGCGATGACCTCGCTCATCAACTCCATGAAATGGGACGAAGAGCGTTTTGGTCTGGAATACGATCTCGACATCTATATGATTGTCGCCGTCGACTTCTTCAACATGGGCGCGATGGAGAACAAAGGTCTCAACATCTTTAACTCCAAATACGTGCTGGCCCGTACCGATACCGCCACCGATAAAGACTACCTCGATATCGAGCGCGTTATTGGCCACGAATATTTCCATAACTGGACCGGTAACCGCGTCACCTGCCGCGACTGGTTCCAGCTGAGCCTTAAAGAAGGCCTGACCGTATTCCGTGACCAGGAGTTCAGCTCCGATCTGGGCTCGCGGGCGGTTAACCGCATCAACAACGTGCGCACCATGCGTGGGTTGCAGTTCGCGGAAGATGCCAGTCCGATGGCGCACCCAATTCGTCCTGACAAAGTCATCGAGATGAATAACTTCTACACCCTGACGGTGTATGAAAAAGGGGCGGAAATTATCCGTATGATCCACACCCTGCTGGGCGAGGAGAACTTCCAGAAAGGGATGCAGCTCTATTTCGAGCGTCACGACGGCAGCGCCGCCACCTGCGATGATTTTGTGCAGGCAATGGAAGATGCGTCGAATGTGGATCTCTCTCACTTCCGCCGCTGGTACAGCCAGGCCGGTACGCCGATTGTCACCGTTAAAGACGATTACAATCCGGAGACCGAGCAGTACACCCTGACCATCAGCCAGCGCACGCCGCCAACGGCTGAGCAGGAAGAAAAATATCCGCTGCACATTCCGTTCAGCATTGAACTGTATGATAACGAAGGCAAAGTGATCCCGCTGCAGAAGGGCGGCCACCCGGTACACAACGTGCTGAACGTGACCCAGGCAGAGCAGACCTTTATCTTCGATAACGTCTATTTCCAGCCGGTGCCTGCACTGCTGTGTGAATTCTCTGCACCAGTGAAGCTGGAGTACAAGTGGAGCGATCAGCAGTTGACGTTCCTGATGCGTCACGCGCGCAACGATTTCTCCCGCTGGGATGCCGCGCAAAGCCTGCTCGCGACATACATCAAGCTGAACGTTAATCGTCATCAGCAGGGCCAGCCGCTGTCGCTGCCGGTTCACGTGGCTGACGCGTTCCGTGCGGTTCTGCTGGATGAACAGATTGATCCGGCCCTCGCGGCTGAAATCCTGACGTTGCCGTCCGCGACCGAAATCGCCGAGCTGTTCGAGACCATCGATCCTATTGCCATCGTGGCTGTGCGTGAAGCGCTGACCCGCACGCTGGCGGCCGAACTGGCGGATGAGTTCCTGGCGATCTACAACGCCAACAAGCTGGATGCGTACCGCGTGGAACATGGCGACATTGGTAAACGTTCCCTGCGCAATACCTGTCTGCGCTACCTGGCCTTTGGTGAAACAGACCTGGCGAACACGCTGGTGAGCAAGCAGTATCACGAAGCGGATAATATGACCGACGCGCTCGCAGCCCTGGCGGCAAGCGTGGCAGCCGAGTTACCGTGCCGTGATGCGCTGATGCAAGAGTATGACGACAAGTGGCACCAGGATGGCCTGGTTATGGACAAGTGGTTCATTCTGCAGGCGACCAGTCCGGCAGCCGATGCGCTCAGCAACGTGCGCAGCCTGCTGAAGCATCGCTCCTTTACCATGAGCAACCCGAACCGCGTCCGCTCCCTGATTGGCGCGTTTGCCAGCAGCAACCCGGCTGCGTTCCACGCGGAAGACGGCAGCGGTTATCAGTTCATGGTAGAAATGCTGACCGAGTTGAACAGCCGTAACCCGCAGGTGGCATCACGCCTGATTGAGCCGCTGATCCGCCTGAAACGCTACGATGCGCAGCGCCAGACGAAGATGCGTGCCGCGCTTGAGCAGCTTAAAGGGCTGGAAAATCTCTCTGGCGATCTGTACGAGAAGATTTCGAAGGCGCTGGCGTAATATAAACGTTAATCCCACCCTCTCCCTGTGGGAGAGGGCCGGGTGAAGGCATCAGGCATTAGCCGTAATCAAGGCGCGCTCATTCACACCGCGCCTCATCACTCGCTCCAGCACCTCCGCTTCCAGCTCTGCCAGTCTGGCCGATCCCACACGGCGAGGGCGTGGAATATCTACCGTCAGATCCAGACCAATTTTTCCCTCTTCTATTAACAGCACCCGGTCAGCCATGGCGACGGCTTCGCTCACGTCGTGCGTCACCAGCAGGACCGTAAAACCGTGCTCCTGCCAGAGCGAGGCAATTAAATCCTGCATTTCAATCCGCGTCAGGGCATCAAGTGCCCCGAGTGGCTCATCGAGCAGCAGCAGGCCTGGACGATGTATCAACGCCCGCGCCAGCGCTACGCGCTGTTTTTGCCCGCCTGAGAGGGCCGCAGGCCAGTCACCGGCGCGATCCTCCAGCCCGACGGCGGCCAGCGCCTGACGCGCCTCCTCCCGCCAGTGACCTTTCAGCCCCAGCCCGACGTTATCGATCACCGTTTTCCAGGGCAGCAGGCGCGCATCCTGAAACATCATGCGAGTATCATCCTGAATATTGGCCAGCGGCGTTGTCCCTGCCAGAATCTCCCCTCCATTCGGCGCTTCCAGTCCGGCTAACAGGCGCAGCAGCGTACTCTTGCCGCCGCCGCTGCGGCCGACAACGGCCACAAATTGTCCGGCGGGGATATGCAGATCCAGGGCGTTAAGAATGGTTTTGTCGCCGTAGCGTTTCGTGACGCCGTTAAGTAACAGCGGTGTCCCCTGAGTGAGTCGGGCGGTATTCATGCTTTCGCCTCCTGAGAGAAATAGGCCGGGTTCCAGCGCAGCCAGCTGCGTTCCAGCCACTGGGCGCTGACGTCAGCAAGTTTGCCCAGCAGGGCATAAAGGATAATGGCGACTACCACCACGTCCGTTTGCAGGAATTCGCGGGCGTTCATTGCCAGATAGCCAATGCCGGAGTTGGCTGAAATGGTCTCCGCGACGATCAGCGTCAGCCACATCAGGCCGAGCGCAAAGCGAACGCCAACCATAATGGAGGGCAGGGCGCCCGGCAGCAGCACGTTGATAAACAGGGCAAATCCTGATAATCCGTAGCTGCGTGCCATCTCAACCAGCCCGCGATCGATATTGCGGATCCCATGCCAGGTATTGATGTAAATCGGGAACAGCGTGCCCAGCGCCACGAGGAAAATTTTGGCGCTCTCATCGATACCAAACCACAGAATGACCAGGGGGATCAGCGCCAGATGCGGTACGTTGCGCAGCATCTGAATGGAGGTATCCAGCAACCGTTCCCCCCAGCGGGACAGGCCGCTGATCAACCCCAGCGTCAGGCCGATGCTCCCGCCGATGGCAAACCCAATCACCGC
This sequence comes from Enterobacter cloacae complex sp. OE43NF, assembly GCF_023544405.1. NCBI lineage: Bacteria > Pseudomonadati > Pseudomonadota > Gammaproteobacteria > Enterobacterales > Enterobacteriaceae > Enterobacter > Enterobacter cloacae complex sp. OE43NF. The sequence goes on along the minus strand of NZ_JAMJFW010000032.1, from coordinate 52,554 downwards.
GCGCCAGGAGCTAATGGCCAGGTGCTGCCACAGCTCGCCGCTGGCACTCAGCGACCAGAAGGCTTCGATCACCCCCTCTGGAGAGGGCAGGATACGGCTCGACAGCCAGCCGGTGGAGGAGGCCAGTTGCCAGATAAGGACAATGCCGACAGGTAAAAACCACGGGGCGGCGCGCAACAGCCATTTTTGTGTGGTGAGAGACATAGCCACTCCTTAGCTTTGCGCGACTTTTCGCGGAATAAACTCGTTGGCCACGGCTTCGCCCTGAAGCTGCAGCTGGCGGGGCTGCGGAATGTCCGGGATAGCGACATCCAGATGCGGGAACAGCAGTTCACCCACTTTGTATGCCTCCTCAAGATGCGGATAGCCCGAGAGGATAAAGCTGTCGATACCCAGCTCGGCATATTCGTTGATACGCGCCGCGATGGTCGGGCCGTCACCCACCAGCGCAGTACCAGCACCACCGCGTACCAGGCCGACACCCGCCCAGAGATTGGGGCTGATCTCCAGGTTCTCGCGTTTGCCGTTATGTAACGAAGCCATCCGGTGCTGTCCTACGGAGTCGGTTTTCGCAAATGCCGCCTGCGCTTTGGCGATGGTCTCATCGTCCAGATGCGAGATCAGCCGGTCAGCGGCCTGCCAGGCCTCTTCGTTGGTTTCACGCACAATAACGTGGAGGCGAATGCCAAAGCGCACCTTTCGGCCGTGGGCGGCGGCTTTGGCCCGCACCTGGGCAATTTTCTCTTTCACCAGTTCAGGTGGCTCCCCCCAGGTCAGATAGAGATCGACCTGTTCTGCCGCCAGATCCTGTGCCACATCCGACGATCCGCCGAAGTAGAGCGGTGGACGCGGCTGCTGTACCGGAGGAAAGTAGAGTTTCGCGTCGCGAACATGAATATGCTTGCCATCAAAGGTGACCGTTTCCCCCTCAAGCAGACGTCGCCAGACGCGGGTAAACTCGGCGGAGGCCTCATAGCGTTCCGTATGATCGAGGAACACGCCGTCACCGGCCAGTTCCTGCGGATCGCTGCCGGTGACCAGGTTAAACAGCGCGCGTCCGTTGGAGAGCCTGTCGAGCGTTGCCGCCTGACGTGCGGCAACGGTCGGGGAAACCACGCTCGGACGCAATGCCACCAGGAATTTCAGGCGCTGGGTGACCGGGATCATCGACGCGGCGACCAGCCAGGCGTCTTCGCACGAGCGTCCGGTGGGGATCAGCACGCCGGTGAAACCGATTCGGTCTGCCGCCTGCGCAATCTGCTGCAGATAGCCGTGGTCAACCGGGCGCGACCCTTCTTCGGTGCCAAGATAGTGTCCATCACCGTGGGTGGGTAAAAACCAGAAAAGATTCAGACTCATGATTTGGCTCCTTCTTTGGCTGCGGGTTGCCAGATGCGTTCGCGAATGTTCACCTGTTTTGGTACTAAGCGGTTTTGATAAAAGAGGTCGGCAGTCTGTTGTTGCAGGGCTGCAACATGCGCGTCCACCGGGATAATGGTGGTGGGTGGACGGTGGTTGAGGTAGCTCGCGATCACCGCCTCCGGTAAGCCCATGGTTTTCGCCAGCAGGGTGATGCTCTCCGGGCGCTGGCTTTGCGTCAGGGTATCGGCCTCGGTAAAGGTATTCAGGACCTCCTGAACAAAGGCACCGTTTTTCTCTGCATACGGACGGGCTGCAAGGTAGAACGAACCGGTCTGTTTCAGGGTTGTGCCATCTTTCAATACCCGTACGCCGCCCTGAAGTAATGCCGCGGAGTAGTAAGGATCCCAGATAGCCCACGCGTCGACATTGCCTTGCTGGAAGGCGGCGCGGGCATCAGCAGGGGTCAGATAGACGGGCTGAATATCGGTGAACTTTAGCCCGGCCTCCTGCAGGGCGCGGAGTAGCAGGTTGTGCGAGCTGGAACCTTTCTGGAATGCGACTTTGTGACCTTTAAGTTCGGCGACATTTTTAATGGCGCTATTTTCCGGCACCAGAATCACCTCGGCTTTGGGCTTGGGTGGCTCAACGCCAACGTAGACCAGATCGGCCCCGGCCGCCTGCGCAAAGATCGGTGGAATATCGCCAGTACTGCCTAAATCAATGCTTCCAACGTTCAGCGCCTCCAGCATTTGTGGCCCGGCAGGAAACTCCACCCAGGAGAATTTGGTCTGTGGGAAGCGTTTTTCCAGAAGCTGGTGGCTTTTTGCCAGCACCATACTGACGCTGCCTTTCTGGTAACCAATGCGCAAACTGTCAGGTGCCGTCTCTGCTGCATGGGTCAGGGACGAGAGTGTGAGCAGACCAGCCAGGCTGATACGGGTAAGTGTTTTAAACATGTGCGACTCCTTGTGGCTGTCCAAACGCAGGTGCCTGAATATCGCGACGGTGCAGGGCATGCCAGAATGTCTCCAGCGCAGTGTCGAGCCGGGTTTGCAGATTCGGGGTGAAATGCGGTTTGTGCTGGTAATCGATAACCTGCGAGTCATCGGCAAAAACGCCGTGCAGGATCTCCTGCGCCTTCAACGCGTTCAGTACCGGCTTCAGGGCGTAATCCACGGCCAGTAAATGGGCAACCGTACCGCCCGTAGCCAGCGGCAACACCACTTTTCCATCAAGTGCACGTTCAGGCAGCAGATCGAGCAAGGTTTTCAGTGCGCCGGAAAATGAGGCTTTATAAATCGGGGTCGCGACGATAAGCCCGTCAGCACTTTTTAGCTGTTCAATCAGGGTTTTCAATGCCGGACTGTCAAAGCGCGCGTAGAGCAGATCCTCAGGTTCAAAGTTGTGCAGATTCCAGTGGCACACTTCCACATCCAGAGCATTAAGCCTTTCGCGGGCATATTCCAGCAGGGCGCTGGAACGAGAAGGGAAACGTGGACTTCCGGCCAGGGTGATGACGCGCATGTGTGCTCCTTATAACTAATTGTTTGCTTTTATCTAACATTCATAACAATTTTCAGGAGTGTGACACTGCGTGGTTATTCCACTAAATGATTTATCCGCAATTAAAATGCGAAAAAGCGCATAAGAAGTGTACGGGGAAGTAAACGTTTGCGTTTTACGCTGATTTTTTTGCCGCAGGTCAATTCCCTTTCCGGGCAGGATCGCACATAATCCCCTCCCGGTTTGCACACCGGGAATCCAGGAGAGTTCATGTACTACCCCTTCGTTCGTAAAGCCCTTTTCCAGCTCGACCCTGAGCGCGCTCATGAATTTACATTCCAGCAATTACGCCGTATTACGGGAACGCCGCTGGCCGCGCTGGTGCGTCAGAACGTGCCGGAAAAACCTGTGCAGTGCATGGGTCTGACCTTTAAAAACCCGCTGGGTCTGGCGGCAGGTCTGGATAAAAATGGCGAGTGCATTGATGCCCTGGGCGCGATGGGCTTTGGTTCCATCGAAATCGGTACCGTCACACCGCGTCCACAGCCGGGTAATGATAAGCCGCGTTTGTTCCGCCTGGTCGAAGCCGAGGGGCTGATCAACCGCATGGGCTTTAATAACCTCGGCGTGGATCATCTCGTAGAAAACGTTAAAAAAGCCCATTTTGATGGTGTATTAGGCATCAATATTGGCAAAAATAAAGACACGCCGGTTGAACAGGGTAAAGATGACTACCTGATTTGTATGGAAAAAGTCTACGCCTATGCCGGTTATATCGCCGTGAATATTTCATCGCCGAATACCCCGGGGCTACGTTCTCTGCAATATGGTGAAGCGCTGGACGATCTTCTCAGCGCCATTAAAAATAAACAAAATGAGCTGCAGGCGATCCATCATAAATATGTTCCGGTGGCGGTTAAGATCGCACCGGATCTTTCTGCTGAAGAATTGATCCAGGTTGCCGACAGCTTAGTTCGCCATAATATTGATGGTGTGATTGCGACCAATACGACGCTCGATCGCTCCCTCGTCCAGGGAATGAAAAACTGTGACGAAGCGGGTGGGTTAAGTGGACGTCCGGTACAATTAAAAAGTACGGAAATTATTCGTGCGCTCTCCGCCGAATTAAAAGGTCGTCTGCCAATAATCGGTGTCGGTGGTATCGATTCGGTGATTGCTGCGCGCGAGAAGATGGCTGCGGGCGCCTCACTGGTGCAAATCTATTCCGGCTTTATTTTTAAAGGCCCGCCGCTCATAAAAGAAATCGTTACTCATATCTAATCTTTTCTCTTAATTAGACAACTAGGGCTTTATTTCCAGCCCTGGTTGTTTTATATTCCGTCACTGTTGCTTATTTAGACATTATAGTCTTTTATTAATGGTGTTATAAACGAAGCGGCGAATGGGACATTTTTAGTACAGGACGTTTGGGTACGGGAGAGACACATGCGAATTAAACCTGACGATAACTGGCGCTGGTATTTTTGTGAAGAGCATGACCGAATGATGCTCGATTTAGCCAATGGCATGTTGTTCCGTTCTCGTTTTGCGCGTCGAATGTTAACCCCGGACGCTTTCTCCCCGTCTGGCTTTTGTGTAGACGATGCTGCGCTTTATTTCTCCTTTGAAGAGAAATGCCGTGACCTGCTGCTCTCAAAAGAACAGCGTGCCGAACTGATATTAAACGCGCTGGTGGCGATTCGTTTTCTGAAACCGCAAATGCCGAAAAGCTGGCATTTTCTGCCGCATGATATGAACTGGACGCCGTCCACGGGCGATGCGGCCAGCGTCAATCTGAGCGATACCGCAGAAGAGGTGAGTTTACTGGTGGTGGAACCTGGCGAAAATGCCGCGCTTTGTCTGCTGGCTCAGCCCGGCGTGACCATTGCCGGGCGGACGATGCAACTCGGGGATGCCATTAAGGTCATGAATGACAGGCTGAAACCGCAGCTGCGCGTGGATTCGTTCAGCCTGGAACAGGCGGTTTAAGCTTCCAGCTGTATCGACGTTTTTGGAATACAGCTACAGCACAGGATCGTCCCGTCATCACCGATTGCGGATTTCTTCAGCGCACTGACGTCGCCCCCGACCAGCTTGATTCGACAGCAACCACAGATACCCGCCCGACAGGAATACGGGATACGGATCCCGGCTTGCTCCAGCTGCTCAAGTATCACCTGCTGATTGTTACCCCGTATAACGCGGCCCTGCCAGTGAATATCCACTGCGGAACTGGCTTGCGTCTCAACGTCTACCGTTTCTTCTTCCTGACCCGCACCGTACACGCGCGCAGGCCCACGGGTGAGAATTTCCACCTCGTCACCCACGCGGATCACTCCGCTTGAGCGTGGAATAAGATTCTGGCCGAAATCCACGTCGCCATTATCCTGCGCGGTACGGAATGATTGCAGGGTTTTCAGCGGTTCGCCGGAAGGATGCTTCAGGCCTTTCTCCGGACTTACGGTGGTGAAAATGCAGCGGCTGCACGGCTTCACGACATCAAAAATGACGCTGCCGATGCGGATCACTTTCCAGGTATCTTCATCCCAGGCTTTCGTACCGGTCACCACCAGATTCGGGCGAAATTGCTCCATCTGCACGCTGGCCTTACAGCGACGCTGCAGGTCACGCAGCGAGGCTTCGCTGGTTAACAGGAACGGGAAACCATCGGCAAACGAGAGGGGAACCGCGTCGTGGCGCTTGACGCGTCGCGTCAGCGCCGGACCCACCCAGCGCAGCTGTACCTCGCGGGAGAAGAAGCCGCTCAGCCAGCGGTTAATCTCGTCCGGAGCGATGCGAGCGGTAAAATGATTGCCCCACACTTCCGTTGGCGCATCGACAGGCGCAAAATCAGCAAAGCGAATCACCACGCTTGAGCCATCCGGGGCGGTGAGGTGCAGGCCGTCATGCAGCGGCGAAGGCGTAAAGCGCACCATCTGCGGGAACTGGCGTGCGGTAATGAACGTACCGTCAGGCTCGGTGATCATAAAAATACGATCGAAGGCAAATCCACTGATGTCAGCCAGGGCGTGAGAAACGCCGATACCGCGCATGGATTTCACCGGATGAATAAAAAGCCTGGATAACGTCGCCACTGTGCACAGTCCCTCGAATGAAAATAAGCCTTCAACTTTATGACATACACGTCATATTAGCTATAATGCGCGACAATTTTCTTAGAGTAAAAGTGACGATATGAATTCTCTGTTTGCCAGTACGGCCCGTGGGCTGGAAGAGCTGTTAAAAACTGAACTGGAAGCCCTGGGCGCGCAAGAGTGCCAGGTGGTTCAGGGTGGTGTCCATTTTGAGGGCGACACACGGCTTATTTACCAGAGCCTGATGTGGAGCCGCCTGGCGTCGCGCATCATGTTGCCGATGAAAGAGTGCAAGGTCTACAGCGATCTTGATCTCTATACCGGCGTACAGATGATCGACTGGACAGAGATCTTCACGCCAGACGCGACCTTCGCAGTGCATTTTAACGGCGTAAACGATGAGATCCGCAACAGCCAGTACGGCGCGCTGCGCGTGAAAGATGCCATCGTGGACTGCTTTACCCGTAAAAACAAAGAACGACCAAACGTCGATCGTGAAAACCCGGATCTGCGCATTAACGTCTGGCTCAATGGCGATACCGCCAGCATCTCTCTGGATCTGAGCGGGGCAGGTCTGCATCTGCGTGGCTACCGCGATCGCACCGGTATGGCACCCATCAAAGAAACGCTGGCCGCCGCCATCGTGATGCGCTCCGGCTGGCTGCCGGGCACGCCGCTGCTCGACCCAATGTGTGGTTCCGGTACGCTGCTGATTGAAGCCGCGATGCTGGCCACCGACCGCGCTCCCGGCCTGCATCGCGGCCACTGGGGCTTTAGCGGCTGGGCGCAGCACGATGAAGCGCTCTGGAAAGAGGTCAAAGCCGAAGCGCAGGCCCGTGCGCGTAAAGGCCTGGCGGAGTATACCTCGCATTTCTATGGCTCTGACAGCGACCCGCGCGTCATTGAACGCGCGCGCAGCAATGCCCGTCGCGCAGGTATCGGTGAGCTGGTGACCTTTGACGTGAAAGATGTCGCGAACCTGACCAACCCGCTGCCGAAAGGCCCGTATGGTACTGTTATTAGCAACCCGCCATACGGCGAGCGTCTGGATAGCGAACCGGCGTTGATTGCCCTGCACAGCCTGCTGGGCCGCAATATGAAAGACTACTTTGGCGGCTGGAATCTCTCCCTGTTTAGCGCTTCACCAGAACTGCTGAGCTGTCTGCAGCTGCGTGCCGATCGCCAGTTTAAGGCGAAGAACGGCCCGCTGGACTGTGTGCAGAAAAACTACCATCTGGCGGAGAAAGCGGCGGACAGCAAACCGTCGGGCGTGGCGGAAGATTACGCTAACCGTCTGCGCAAGAACCTGAAGAAATTTGAAAAATGGGCCAAACAGGAAGGCATTGAATGCTATCGCCTGTATGACGCCGATCTGCCGGAGTACAACGTGGCGGTTGACCGCTATGCAGACTGGGTGGTGATTCAGGAATATGCTCCACCAAAAACCATTGATGCGCAAAAAGCGCGCCAGCGCATGCTGGACGTGATCGCAGCGACGATTGCCGTGCTTGGCATCGCGCCAAACAAACTGGTGCTGAAAACCCGCGAGCGTCAGAAAGGGAAAAACCAGTATCAGAAGATGGGTGAGAAGGGCGACTTTATTGAAGTGGGCGAATACAACGCTCGCCTGTGGGTTAACCTGACAGATTACCTCGATACCGGGCTGTTCCTCGACCACCGCATTGCCCGTCGTATGCTGGGCCAGATGAGCAAAGGTAAGGACTTCCTTAACCTGTTTTCCTACACCGGTAGCGCCAGCGTGCATGCGGGCCTGGGCGGCGCGCGCAGCACCACTACGGTGGATATGTCGCGCACCTATCTGGAGTGGGCGGAGCGCAACCTGCGTCTCAATGGCCTGACCGGACGCCAGCATCGTCTGATGCAGGCCGATGTCCTGGGCTGGCTGCGTGACACCGATGAACAGTTCGATCTGATCTTCATCGATCCGCCAACATTCTCCAACTCCAAGCGTATGGAGGATAGCTTTGATGTACAACGCGATCACCTGCGCCTGATGACCGACCTGAAGCGCCTTCTGCGTAAAGGCGGCACGATTATGTTCTCGAATAACAAACGCGGTTTCCGCATGGATCACGACGGCCTGGCCGCTCTGGGACTGAAAGCACAAGAAATCAGCCAAAAAACGCTGTCTCAGGACTTTGCCCGTAATCGTCAGATCCATAACTGCTGGCTTATCACCGCGGCCTGAAAGGAAAAATAAATGTCTTTAATTAGTATGCACGGTGCGTGGCTCTCCTTCAGCGACTCACCGCTTCTCGACAATGCTGAACTGCACATCGAAGACAACGAACGCGTCTGTCTGGTGGGCCGTAACGGCGCGGGTAAATCCACGCTGATGAAAATCCTCAACCGCGAGCAGGGTCTGGATGACGGGCGTATTGTTTACGAGCAGGATCTGATTGTCTCCCGCCTGCAGCAGGATCCGCCGCGTCATGTCGCCGGCAGCGTGTACGATTTCGTGGCGGAAGGGATTTCGGAGCAGGCTGAATACCTGAAGCGCTATCACGAAATTTCTCATCTGGTGATGACCGACCCGAGCGACAAAAATCTTAACGAACTGGCGAAAGTCCAGGAGATGCTCGATCACCACGGCCTGTGGCAACTGGAGAACCGTATTAACGAGGTGCTGGCTCAGCTGGGCCTGGAGCCGGATATGCAGCTGTCTGCGCTATCTGGTGGCTGGTTGCGTAAGGCGGCACTGGGCCGCGCGCTGGTCAGCGGGCCGAAGGTGCTGCTGCTGGATGAACCAACCAACCACCTGGACATTGAAGCGATCGACTGGCTTGAAGGGTTCCTGAAAACTTTCAGCGGTACCATTATCTTCATCTCCCACGACCGTTCCTTCATTCGCAATATGGCGACGCGCATTGTCGATCTCGATCGTGGCAAGCTGGTCACCTATCCCGGCGATTACGATACTTATCTGCTGGAAAAAGAAGAAAACCTGCGCGTGGAAGAGCTGCAAAACGCCGAATTCGACCGCAAACTGGCGCAGGAAGAGGTGTGGATCCGTCAGGGTATCAAAGCCCGCCGTACCCGCAACGAAGGCCGCGTTCGTGCCCTGAAAGCGATGCGTCGTGAACGCAGCGAACGTCGCGAAGTGTTGGGCAGCGCCAAAATGCAGGTAGAAGAGGCCTCCCGTTCCGGGAAGATCGTCTTCGAGATGGAAAACGTTAACTACCAGGTTGACGGGAAAGTGCTGGTGAAAGACTTCTCCGCCCAGGTTCAGCGCGGGGATAAAATCGCCCTGATTGGCCCCAATGGCTGCGGTAAAACCACGCTGCTGAAGCTGATGCTGGGCCAGTTGCAGGCGGATAGTGGCCGAATTCACTGCGGCACCAAACTGGAAGTGGCCTATTTTGACCAGCACCGTGCAGAGCTGGATCCGGACAGAACGGTGATGGATAACCTTGCCGAAGGTAAGCAGGAGGTCATGGTAAACGGTAAGCCGCGCCATGTGCTGGGCTATCTCCAGGACTTCCTGTTCCACCCTAAACGGGCGATGACCCCGGTGCGTGCGCTGTCTGGCGGTGAGCGAAACCGTCTTCTGCTGGCGCGGTTATTCCTGAAACCAAGCAACCTGTTGATTCTCGATGAACCAACCAACGACCTGGATGTCGAAACGCTCGAACTGCTGGAAGAGCTGATCGATGGTTATCAGGGCACCGTGATGCTGGTGAGCCACGACCGTCAGTTCGTTGACAATACCGTGACCGAATGCTGGATCTTCGAAGGCGAAGGGCGGATTGGTCAATATGTGGGTGGCTACCACGACGCGAAAGGGCAGCAGGCACAGTCGCTGGCGCAAAAACAGGCGAAGTCTAAAACAACGACTGAACCTGTTGTAACAAAAGCAGAAACTGTCAAGAAAACCTCGGCTAAACTAAGCTATAACCTGCAGCGCGAACTTGAGGGTTTGCCTCAGCGTCTTGAGGAGCTGGAGGCCGCGCTGGAGGCGCTGCAAGCGCAGGTTGCCGATGCATCCTTCTTCACCCAATCGCACGACTATACTCAAAAAGTCCTGGCCGAATTGTCCGCAGCTGAAAAAGCTCTGGAAGAAGCATTTGAGCGCTGGGAGTACCTTGAGTCTCTGAAAAACGGCGCATAAATAGGGATAACATATGTGTGACCAGCACCATGCCGACAGGCATATATTATGCTCGCAATGCGATATGCTCGTGGCGTTGCCAGAGCTTGGTCACGGACATAAGGCCCTATGCCCGCGTTGCGGCACAACGTTGACAACCGAATGGGACGCGCCAAGACAGCGTCCCACGGCGTATGCGCTGGCCGCGTTGTTCATGTTGTTGCTCTCTAATCTCTTCCCCTTCATCTATATGAAGGTGGGAGGGATGACAAGCCAGGTTGATCTGCTTGAAATTCCGGGGGTGATGTTCTCGGAAGATTACGCCAGCCTCGGCACCTTCTTCCTTCTGTTTGTGCAGATCGTTCCGGCTTTTTGTCTGGTTGTCATCCTTTTGCTGGTCAACCGCGTAAAAATGCCCGCAGCCCTGAAAATCAAACTGGCGCGAGTCCTGTTTCAGCTTAAAAGCTGGGGGATGGCCGAGATTTTTCTGGCGGGTATTCTGGTCAGCTTCGTAAAGCTGATGGCCTACGGTGACGTGGGGATTGGCAGCAGCTTTATCCCGTGGTGTCTCTATTGTGTGCTGCAGCTGCGCGCATTCCAGTGCGTTGACCGGCGTTGGGCATGGGATGATATCGCTCCGGCTCCCACGCTTGCCCAGACGGTGAAGGTTGGCGTGCCGGGGATCCGCCAGGGGCTGCGCTCTTGCTCCTGCTGTACTGCCGTGCTGCCCGCGGATCTGGACGTCTGCCCACGCTGTGAAACCAAAGGCCATGTGCGACGCAAAAATAGCCTGCAGTGGACCATGGCGCTGCTGGTGACCTCAGTCATGCTGTATCTTCCCGCGAATATTCTGCCGATCATGATCACCGATTTGCTCGGTGACAAAATGCCCTCGACGATCCTCGCCGGGGTGATATTGCTGTGGGGCGAGGGATCTTATCCGGTGGCTGGGGTGATTTTTATCGCCAGTATTATGGTGCCTACCTTAAAAATGATCGCGATTGCCTGGCTCTGCTGGGATGCGAAAGGGCACGGCAAACGCGATAGCGAACGCATGCACCTCATTTATGAAGTTGTCGAGTTTGTTGGACGCTGGTCAATGATTGACGTGTTTGTCATTGCCGTTCTCTCTGCACTGGTGCGGATGGGCGGTTTGATGAGTATTTATCCTGCGATGGGGGCTTTAATGTTTGCGCTGGTCGTGATTATGACCATGTTTGCGGCCATGACCTTCGACCCTCGTTTATCGTGGGATCGTGAGCCTGAATCAAGCCATGAGGAAGAGTAAGAGCATGGAAAATAAGAGTGGAGAGGCGAAAGTGCAGAAGGTCAAAAACTGGTCACCGGTGTGGATTTTTCCCATCGTGACGGCGCTGATCGGTGCATGGATCCTGTTTTATCATTACAGCCATCAGGGACCGGAAGTGACGCTCATCACCACCAATGCCGAGGGGATTGAGGGCGGTAAAACGACCATCAAAAGCCGCAGCGTGGATGTAGGGGTGGTTGAAAGCGCCACCCTGACGGATGATTTAACGCACGTAGAAATTAAAGCGCGGTTAAATGCCGGGATGGAAAAGCTGCTTCACGGTGACTCCGTTTTTTGGGTGGTTAAACCGCAGGTCGGACGGGAAGGGATCAGTGGTTTAGGCACGCTGCTCTCGGGCGCGTACATTGAGCTACAGCCGGGGGCAAAAGGGGCGCAGCCAGCCCAGTATCAGCTTTTAGACTCTCCACCGCTTGCGCCGCCTGATGCAAAAGGGATCCGCGTGATTCTCGACAGTAAAAAAGCGGGCCAGCTCTCACCTGGCGACCCGGTGTTGTTCCGCGGCTATCGTGTTGGCTCAGTCGAGACCAGCACCTTTGATCCGCAAAAAAGGACCATCAGCTATCAGCTATTCATCAATGCGCCAAACGATCGTCTGGTGACCAGCAACGTACGCTTCTGGAAAGACAGCGGGATCGCGGTCGATCTCACCTCAGCAGGTATGCGCGTTGAAATGGGGTCGCTGACCACCCTGTTTGGCGGCGGCGTCAGCTTTGACGTGCCGGAAGGGCTGGATCTGGGGCAGCCGGTGGCCGAGAAAACGGCCTTCAGGCTCTTTGACGATCAAAGAAGCATTCAGGACGCGCTCTATACCGATCATATTGATTACCTGATGTTCTTTAAAGATTCCGTCCGCGGCCTGCAGCCGGGTGCGCCCGTTGAGTTCCGCGGTATTCGTCTGGGTACGGTCGGACAGGTGCCGTTCTTTGTGCCGGGACTTCAGCAAGTACTTGATGATGACTATCGTATTCCGGTGCTGATCCGCATTGAGCCAGAGCGTCTGGTTAACCAGATTGGCGAGAATCAGGATATCGGCGCGCATATTACCGATTTAATGAACCGTGGCCTGCGCGGCTCGCTGAAGACTGGCAACCTGGTGACTGGTGCGCTGTATGTGGATATGGATTTCTATCCAAAAGCTCCGCCGATTACCGGTATCCGTGAATTTGGCGGCTACAAGATCATTCCAACGGTGAGCAGCGGTCTGGCTCAAATCCAGCAGCGTCTGATGGAAACACTGGATAAGATCAACAATCTGCCACTGAATCCGATGATAGAAGCGGCGACAGGCTCGTTGCATCAGAGCCAGGAGACGATGCAGCGTCTGCAAACCACGCTGGATAACATCAATAAGCTCACGGCAAGCCAGAGCATGCAGCAGTTGCCGCAGGATATGCAGAAAACGCTGCGTGAACTGAACCGTAGCATGCAGGGCTTCCAGCCTGGTTCGGCGGCCTACAACAAGATGGTGGCAGATATGCAGCGTCTTGATCAGGTCTTGCGTGAACTGCAGCCCGTACTGAAAACGCTCAATGAGAAGAGCAACGCGCTGGTGTTTGAAGCAAAAGATAAAAAGGATCCTGAGCCGAAGAGGGCGAAACAATGAAAAAATGGCTAGCGATTGTAGGTGCGATGGTGCTCACGGCCTGTAGCTCAGGGAGTGAAACGAAAAGCTACTATCAGCTGCCGCTGATGGCGCAGGCGGGTGCACAGAGCACCGCCTCGCAGGGCAACCGTCTGCTGTGGGTTGAGCAAGTGGCTGTGCCAGATTATCTGGCCGGCAACGGGGTGGTTTACCAGACCAGCGATGTGCAGTATGTGATTGCGAATAATAACCTGTGGGCCAGCCCGCTGGATCAACAGTTGCGCAATACGCTGGTGGCGAATCTCAGCAGCCAGCTTCCGGGCTGGGTTGTCGCCTCCCAGCCTCTTGGAAGCGACCAGGACACGCTGAACGTGACGGTAACGGGCTTCCATGGTCGTTATGACGGTGCCGTTGTCATCAGCGGAGAATGGCTGCTTAACCATCAGGGACAGCTGATTAAGCGTCCGTTCCATCTGGAGCTCAAGCAGCAAAAAGATGGCTATGATGAAATGGTGAAAGTGCTTGCCCAGGGGTGGGCACAGGAATCGGCCAACATCGCGAGAGAAATCTCCCGGCTGCCATAAGTAAAATTCATCATCAAAAACCGCAATCGGTCTGCCACTGATTGCGGTTTTTTTTCGTTTTCACGTCAGACCGTTACTTGTCCCGGGTCACAATTTTTGTACAAATGATCTTCTGGCTAGCTCACAAATATGACATCCGTATGAATTTTGAACGTTGACGCTACGACTAATTCGGGGTATTCGTTATCTGTGCCTGCACGCATTGTGCAGTCACTGTTTTCTTTCCACCAGACAAAAGAATGAGGGAAACGAGGCATGAAGAGACAGAAACGAGATCGCCTGGAACGGGCTCATCAACGTGGTTATCAGGCCGGCATCGCTGGACGATCTAAAGAAATGTGTCCTTATCAGACGATTAATCAAAGGTCACAATGGCTGGGAGGCTGGCGAGAAGCCATCGGCGACAGGGCACTCATAGCCTGATAACGTCTCTTTAAAAACAGAAACCTCCGCAATGCGGAGGTTTCGCCTTTCTGAAGCCGCGTATAGCAGCGTTTAGAAAGCAGATGTATCCTGGAACAGGCCCACTTTCAGGTCGTTCGCGGTATAGATCAGACGGCCATCTACCAGCACTTCGCCATCCGCCAGGCCCATAATCAGGCGGCGGTTAACAATGCGTTTGAAGTGAATACGATAGGTCACTTTCTTCGCAGTTGGCAGAACCTGACCCGTGAATTTCACTTCACCCACGCCCAGCGCACGGCCTTTACCTTCGCCGCCCAGCCAGCCCAGGTAGAAGCCAACCAGCTGCCACATCGCATCCAGGCCCAGGCAGCCAGGCATTACCGGATCGCCAATAAAGTGGCAACCGAAGAACCACAGGTCCGGATTGATATCGAGTTCTGCTTCTACGTAACCCTTATCGAAGTTGCCGCCGGTTTCGGTCATTTTCACGACACGGTCCATCATCAGCATGTTCGGGGCCGGTAACTGTGGGCCTTTCGCGCCAAACAGTTCACCGCGACCAGAGGCAAGAAGATCTTCTTTTGTATAGGATTCGCGTTTATCTACCATGTTCTCAGTAAGCCTTATTTTAGTGAAGGACGCAGGATAGCTAACACGTGTACGCTGAACAAGTCCGATCAGTTTGAACTAAACCAACCTAACCAGCGTAACGGCCACGGATAACGATGACGAGCATCTTGCTGGGTCGCCTGAGCAATGCGCTCCTGGATGGTCTGCATCAGGGTCGTTTGTCCCTCGCCGTCCCATACCAGGTTTGTCAGTAAGGGTAGTGCATCCTCGACGCCTTCGATGGCCCAGAGGGAGAATTGTCCCTGCTCTACCGCATCCAGCAGTGCCTGGCTGAGGCTTAAATGGCGTGCGTTGGGGGCTGGAATAATCACACCCTGTTTGCCGTTTAACCCGCGTTGCTGACAAATAGAGAAGAAGCCCTCAATCTTTTCATTCAGGCCCCCCACTGGCTGGGCACGACCAAATTGATCGACCGAACCGGTAATGGCGATGTTCTGATTGATCGGGACTTCCGCCAGGGCGCTGATTAAGGCATACAGCTCGGCCATAGAGGCGCTATCACCATCCACTTCGCTGTAGGATTGCTCAAACGTCAGCGAGGCAGAGAAGGGGATTTGTTGCTCAAGCTGCAGCTCTGACATCAGGAACGCCTGCATGATCATCATGCCTTTGGCGTGGATGTTTCCACCCAGCTCGGCTTTCCGTTCGATGTCGGTAAACTCGCCATCGCCAATATGGACGACGCAGCTGATGCGTGAAGGCTCGCCAAACGCACGCGGATGCCCGGGAAATTCAATCACCGACAGGGCATTGATCTGTCCGATGCGCTCGCCTTCGGTCTCGACCAGAATTTGCTCCAGCAGAATTTCATCCTGCATACGATCGGCCAGATAGCCTTCCCGCCACTCTCTTTGGGCCAGCATCTGGGAAAGTTGCTCACCGGTAAATGCGCCATTCCCACTGATCGCACCCACTTCACGCAGCTGTTTGCTGATCCAGAGCGGACACAGCGGCAGCGTCTCCTGGTCACCGGTATAGCGAACCGCTTCGCGGATAAGTCCCGGCCAGGCGTCAGCCGCAGGCGTCGGCAGGGCAAAGCGGGCAGCAACGGCCATCACCCACTGACACCACTGCGCCATGTCATCGGCATCAGCAATCTGAATATTGTCTTCGTACTCGCTGTACACTGCCTGTGCAGCCAGCTCCGGCTCCATTTCCTGGAAATCAGCCAGCGATTCACGGTCACCCGTCAGCACCACGGTCAACGACAGCGGCATGGAAGGGACAGAGACCGGCAGAGGACGAGACTCGTCATAGCCCACCCAGTCAAATCGTTGCTGGCTCACAATCGTTTTCAGGCGCATCCATAGCAGCGGCTGGGAGAGCAGGGTACGCAGGGAAATGATCAGTACGCCGCCATTGGCGCGATGCACCAGGCCCGGTTGCAGCGATAACTCACCGTTAAACTGGCGAAGGCAACCAAAGAGTTGTTCGGCCTCGGCCCAGTTAGCGGATACCACTTCGCCCTTTACCGCAAAACGGCCATCAGCCTGTTCTGCGGGTTCGAAAGAGACATCATGTCCTGAAATACGATACTGACCGCCGTAAATAGCATTGGCTTCCGGCTGCAACTGGCGCATGGCATCACCCAGAAGCGTTAAATACTCGGCTTCTTCCGGGGCTTTGAGCAGCATGAAGGGAGATGTCGCCCACGGGCTTAACACCTGCTCCAGTGCGTAATGCAAACGCGGTTGTGTATCGCTAAGTATGAATTCGTGTTCTTGTGCGAGGTCTGGCTGTGCAAACAATTCCTGATAACTTTCGGTATCCGGAACAAGGTCACGCCATGCAAGTTTCGTAATGGTCAAAGTTGATGTTTTTTAGTCAGATGTAAAACCGTGGAGTATACCGTAAGCGGGGGGCTCTTCCCAAGCAGGATTGGGGTTTTCGGGAAGCGAATCGCCTGCAATGCTTCACAGGATATGATTTCTTTTCAGCAGATTGCTAAAAAACTGATATTCTGAACAGAGTTACGTGGTAACACTGAGATCGCAATGAAATATCAACAACTGGAAAATCTCGAAAGCGGCTGGAAATGGAAGTACCTGGTCAAAAAGCACCGAGAAGGGGAGCTGATTACCTGCTACATCGAAGCCAGCGCCGCACAAGAGGCCGTGGATATTTTGCTGACCCTCGAAAATGAACCGGTACAGGTGAATGGCTGGATTGAGAAACATATCAATCCGGCACTGTTGAACCGGATGAAGCAAACTATCCGCGCACGACGCAAACGGCATTTTAATGCTGAGCATCAGCACACCCGTAAAAAATCCATCGACCTCGAATTCATGGTCTGGCAGCGTCTTGCAGGGCTTGCGCAACGGCGGGGAAAAACGTTGTCAGAAACGGTGGTGCAGTTGATTGAAGATGCCGAGCATAAAGAGAAATACGCCAACCAGATGTCTACGCTGAAGAACGATCTTCAGGCGCTGCTGGGTAAAAAATAACTTTTGAGTTTCTTCAGATAATAAAAAACCCCGCATCGCGGGGTTTTTTTATAAGACGATAACTTAAGCCGCTGGCTGAGTTACAACGTCTTTAACGCCTTTAACTTCGATCTCTACGCGACGATCTGGTGCCAGGCAGTCGATCAGAGCAGCGCGAGCTTTAACGTTGTCACAGGTGTTGCCAGTAACTGGGTTAGATTCGCCCATACCACGTGGGGAGATCTTGTTAGCTGGGATACCTTTAGAGATCAGGTAATCAACAACAGACTGAGCACGTTTCTCAGACAGTTTCTGGTTGTAAGCGTCAGAACCGATACGGTCGGTGAAGCCCAGAACCACTACAGAACCGTCTTTAGGATCCAGGTTGCTCAGCTGGGTGTACAGCTGATCCAGTGCCTGCTGACCTTCTGGTTTCAGGGTCGCTTTGTTGAAGTTGAACAGAACGTCAGACTTCAGAGTGAAGTGCTTGGTCTGTACTTCTGGAGCTGGAGCCGGCGCTGGAGCAACAACTGGTGCTGCATCTTCCTGCTGGCCGAAACGGTAGGAAACACCTACGCTCAGCATGCCGTTGTCTGGACGAACACCAACGGTAGCACCGTCACCGATGTTGTTAACCCACTGGTATTCCAGACGGGTAGCGATGTCACGGGTCATAGCCCACTCAACGCCACCAGCGAATACTGGGGAAACACCAGTGTCGTGGTCGTCACCAGCGTTGCTGTTGCTGGAGTCAGCGCGCCATACCATGCCGCCCAGACGGGTGTACACGTCCAGATCGTCAGTTACTGGGTAACCCAGTTTAGCGGTCAGCTGAACGCCCTGAGCTTTGAAAGCGCCGTTTACGGTGTCGCCTTTATATGGCATACGACCTAACCAGTCGTAACCCATTTCAAAGCCAACATACGGGTTAACCTGATAGCCACCGAACGCACCTGCACCAAGCTGGCTCTCGTGAGTCGGGCCATCATTGTTGTTTGCGCTGTTGTACCAGCCGGTGTCGTGGAACTGAGACCAGCCCAGTTTACCACCTGCATACCAGGTATTATCTTTCGGAGCGGCCTGCGCTACGGTAGCGAAGCCAGCCAGTGCCACTGCAATCGCGATAGCTGTCTTTTTCATTTTTTGCGCCTCGTTATCATCCAAAATTCGCCATGAAAATCTCAATCGAGAATCACGGTTAAATCCTTCACCGGGGGGCGTGGTCAAATATAAATCTACCGATATCTTCGGCTTAGGCCGAGCACCCCTGGCGATGTAAAGTCTACAACGTAGCTGAAAACTTACAAGTGTGAAGTCCGTCAGGCATATGAAAAAAAAAGTTCCGTATACCGATTATTTAACAATTTCTGAACGAAATTTGTGCAATAAAATTAAGAAGAACCGCACCAGACAAGCCTTGCCGCCGTTTTGGTCGATGGAACTAAAAGCGCATCTTAAGGTCGAAAAAAATTCCAGGAAAACTCTTAAATTTGCTCAGTGATACAAATTTGAGTGAATTTTTAGCCCAGAAAGTTGTCCTCTGCGGTAAGAATCCTGGCGAACCGGGCGCATGATAAAGCCGATCGCATTGCCTTCTTCTGCCGCTTCGGTGAGGCGAAAATGTTCCTGCTCCGTCAATTCGTCTGATAACCATCCAATCACCACACTGTAATTCCCTGTACGTAATGCCCGGATCATCGACTCAACCGTATCGCAAGGAGAGAGTTGGTTAATTTGCATGACCTTCGTCAGCGGCAGGCCTGCAGACTGAACCCATTCCCGGCTCAGTTTCTGCTGCGGCGTCAGCCAGAGCTGCCAGCGCGATTGCTGACCAAGCTGCTGCAAGAGCGGCAGTAACAGAAGTTGGGTCAACAGGGGCTGGTCTTCACGATAAACCACTTCACTGATAAGCCCTGTCGAAACACGCCCGACGGCGTTCTGTGCGACATCGCCAGCGGTAGAAGAGAAAGATGTTGAGCGATTTGCATAGCCTGAAGTGTACATAATCATTCCAGCCCTGTAGTTACTGTATGAATATACAGTAACCCCTGTATGCATAAAGATCAACCTCAATTTCGGAAAGCGACTCGCAAAATTCATTCATTCCTGGCGAACCTGAAAAAATCATCTTGCTCATCGGCAATAAGTTGCCTATTTTCCTGTTAACGGATCCGTTAGTAAGAAATGTCGTCGTTAATATCTGATTTTTAATGGAAATATCATGAAAAAGATATCTTATGAACGGATTTATAAATCCCAGGAATACCTCTCTCCATTAGGAGAAATTCATCATCGTGCGCTTTTTGGTGGCTATACCCTGGCCGTCGATGAGGCGGTGTTTGCCATGGTGTCAGACGGTGAGCTTTACCTTCGCGCCTGTGAGGAAAGTGCGAAGTACTGTGTAAAAAACGGATCCTCCTTTTTGACCTTAATGAAACGCGGCCGGCCGATCCTTCTCAACTATTATCGTGTGGATGACGGTCTCTGGCAGGACAGGGAGCGGCTGCTTCAGCTTTCCTCTTACGCGCTTAATGCCGCGCGTAAAGAGCGCATCCAGCGCTACCAGCGAAACCGGCTTAAGGATCTGCCCAACCTGACTTTTCAGCTGGAAGTGCTGCTCTGTGAAGCCGGGATTACCAACGAAGATACCCTCCGGTCGCTGGGAGCCAGAACGAGCTGGCTAAAGCTGCGGGCAAAAAATAAAGCGCTCAGTATCAAAGTACTGTTTGCCCTGGAAGGGGCGATTGAGGGCCTGCATGAAGCGGCACTCCCGGCGGAAATTCGCCGGGAGCTGACGGAGTGGTTTAATGCGCTGCCTGAGCCACAGGAGAATCGCTCCTCCAGGTAGCGATTTGCTGTTGCAGTCGGCAAATTTCTGGCAGCAGAGCGATAAGCAGACCAATCTGCTGGAGAACCAGCGGCGCTTTGCTGTCGTTTCCTGGGTCAAGATGCGCAATCCGTTGAGCCAGTTCATCCAGCGCCTGCTGGACACGCGGTTGATCGGCTGGGCGGTGATGTAGCGCATCATCGACATAGCAGACAGCATCATCCAGCAAGGCAAGGATGCCCGGGTTTGTCAGTTTTTCGCGGTGGGCACCGAGCGTTGAGATATAGCTGGTGAAGGTATGGTTCAGGCACAGCAGGCGGAAAGCCGTTTCACGAATTTCTGCCGTGGCGCGCGGCTCCGTTGACATATTCGAGACTACGGAAGCCAGTTCAGCATCGCTGTTATGCGCATCACGTCGGGCAATGCGGTAAGCCAGACGGTTATCGCGTCCCTGGTGGTACTGTTCAAGAATGGCATCCAGATAGCGGCAGTTGGCATTCATCGCCCTGTCCAGGACGCGCGGCAAATTACGAAAACGCCAGTCGGGCCAGATAAAACTCACTGCCGCCCAGGCGATAGCACAGCCGAGCAGCGTATCGATCACGCGGGGCAGGGCGACTTCAAACCCTTCGCCCAGCAGATTAAAGCAGAGTAGCACCAGCAGGGTGATGAACATCGTCGCGTGGGCGTACTGTACATTACGAAAGGCGAAGAACAGCACCCCGGTGATTACGATGAGGATCAGCTGGCCTTCCACCGAGGGTACAAAATAGAGCACCGGTAGCCCGATTGCGACCCCCACCAGCGTGCCGATAATACGCAGCGCCAGGCGGTGTCGGGTGGCGTTATAGTTCGGCTGGCAGACGAACAGGCTGGTCAGCAGGATCCAGTACCCGTGGTGTAAATCGGTGATCTGGATAAAGGCGTAGCCCACGCACAGCACCAGCGACATGCGTACCGCATGGCGAAACAGGGCAGATTCCGGCGTAAAGTTTCGGCTTAACCGGAGCCACATATCGCTAAAACTGTGCACGCTGTCATCCGCGAGCTGACTGTCCGCCTCATTGCCCGGCAGCGCCATGGCCTGTTCAGACTCAATCGTTGCCAGCTGAGCATCAATCGCCCGCAGGTTATTGAGCAAAAATCCCAACGCTTTAATGTGCTCCGGCGACGTTCCGCTGGCTCGCACGCGGTCAATTGCCGCATCAAGATGGCTGAACACGCGTTCAAAGCGTGGATCGTGTTGATAAGGCGTGCGCAGCAGAATGGAGCGCGCCAGCTGCTGGCACGCCTGGGACTGCATGGAAAGCAGACGCTGGAAGCGGAACATAACGTCGCTGTAGCGAAACTTCTCGCGCAGGGCCGCATACTGAACATGAGACGAGCTGGCGCGTTCATGAATATCCTGAGCGGCAAAGTAATAGTGCAGCGTTCTGCGCGTCCCTCGCTGGCCACGGTCGCCGCGAAGACGGGTAAGCAGCGACGCTTTTGTCTGGTTAAGCGTGGCGACAAGCTGGCCGTTCGCCAGAGCCAGATCGTAGAGCGGAGCCTGGCTCTCCTCTTCGATATCCGGGTCAAACAGCCGGGATTTGAGCTCAAGATAGTGGGCCAACTGCTCGTAACTTCTCGCAAGGTTATCCTGCAGAGGACGAACCGGGAAGATCAGATGGCCGGTTAACGTCAGCAGGTTATACCAGATGGCCCCCAGCAACAGCAGTACAGGCTGCTGATACCATTGGTCGTAAAGTGACACCCCCAGCATGGTGTAGATGGCAATCAGCAGGGCGCCAAACGCGATGGTGGCATAGCGCTGCCCCAGCCCACCCAGCAAAATAAACCCGCTGGTGGAAAGCGTAAGGCCTAGAGCAAACAGCCACGGCCACGGGAACAGCAACTCCACGGACGCGGAGGCAATAAAAAAGCAGACAAGGGTGATGACCAGGTTGCGCAGACGCCCGGCAAGGCGATCGTCGAGATCCGCCAGCGCTCCCGCAACCACCCCCAGCGTGAGCGGAATGGTGAGCTTGACATCGTTCAGCCACCACGGCAGCGCAACCGTGCCGCAAAGTGCGATAAAAATCCTGACGTTATAGAGCCAGGAGCTGTTCCAGGTGTAACGGCGAAGCAGTGGGCTTAGCATAGACGCGGCCAGTCCTTAATCACTGAAAACGACGACGTGCATTCGCTTCACGCGCCGCCTGGGCCACTTCAACAGGAACCACCCTGCGCCCGACAGGCCACAGAGCGATGGCGGCGATCTTAAAGTTCGCGATCCCCACCGGAATACCAATGATTGTGATGCACTGCGCAATACCGGCAAAAATATGCATTACGCACAGCCACCAGCCGAAGAAAATCAGCCACAGAATGTTCAGCACGGTTCCGCCCGTGTTCATCAGCGCGCTTTTATTCTCCGGGTTCAGTTCGTCAACGTGAACCGCTTCATTCCCGTAAGGGATAAAGGAGAGTTTGGTGATTTCCCAGCAGGAGCGGGTCAGGGGAAGCGTAAAAATCAGGACGATGCTCACCAGGGTGGCAAAAAGCCAGGAAAGGGTGGTGGCAAAACCGCCCAGCACAAAATTCAACACATTCAGAACGGTACGCATAAACCCTCACTTCCTTTCGATAAAATTAACGCCCAATGATTGTAACGTTTTTTTAGGCTGGAGCACCTTAAAACTGGCAGTTAAACTATCAGGCAATTATCTCTTCGTGGATCCGGCTGGATATGGAACTGAAAGCAACTTCAATGGGCAAACGCCTGGCGCAACACCCTTACGACAAGGTTGTCCTCCTCAACGCGGGAGTAAAGGTCTCCGGTGAACGCCACGAATACCTCATTCCGTTCAATCAACTCCTGGCCATCCACTGCAAACGCGGGCTGGTATGGGGCGAACTGGAGTTTGTGCTCCCTGCGGATAAAGTCGTGCGTCTTCACGGTACGGAGTGGGGCGAAACCCAGCGTTTTCATCATCATCTGAACCAGCTCTGGCAGCAGTGGAGTCACGATATGAGCGTGATAGCCGCACAGGTCCTGCAGCAGGTGCTGAGTGATATCGCGCAGAGTAATGCCCAACAAACATGGCTGACCCGTCAGCAGACCGCCGGTCTGCAGCAAAAAATCAGGCAGGCGCTGTCGGCGCTGCCGTTACCGGTGACGCGTCTCAATGAGTTTGATAATTGCCGTGACGCCTGGCGACAGTGTCAGGCCTGGCTGAGCGACGCAGACAAGAGCCGGCTGGCGCATAACCAGGCGTGGACTGACGAAATGCTCACCCGCTATGCCGATTTCTTCAGTACGGTGGAGTCGTCGCCGCTGAATCCTGCCCAGGCTCGCGCCGTGGTTAACGGCGAACAATCGCTGCTGGTGCTCGCGGGGGCCGGGAGCGGCAAAACGTCCGTACTGGTCGCGCGGGCGGGGTGGTTGCTGACAACGGGCGAGGCCGTCGCCGATCAGATCCTGCTGCTGGCGTTTGGTCGCAAGGCGGCGCAGGAGATGGACGAACGCATTCAGGAGCGTTTGCACACCCGGGATATTACCGCCCGAACCTTCCATGCCCTTGCCCTGCACATCATTCAGCAGGGCAGCAAAAAAGTCCCTTCCATCAGTAAACTGGAAAACGACACCCAGGCGCGTCAGGCCCTGTTTATTAAGGCGTGGCGGCAGCAGTGCAGCGAGAAAAAAGCGCAGGCGAAAGGGTGGCGACAATGGCTGGAAGACGAGCTCAACTGGGACGTGCCGGAAGGCAGTTTCTGGCAGGATGAAAAGCTGGCGCGACGGCTTGGCTCGCGTCTCGACCGCTGGGTGAGCCTGATGCGTATGCACGGCGGAACCCAAGCCGAGATGATTGAGAGTGCGCCGGAGGACATCCGCGCGCTTTTTTCAAAGCGGGTCAAACTGATGGCACCGCTGCTGAAAGCCTGGAAAACGGCGCTGAAGGAGGAAAACGCCGTCGACTTCTCAGGCCTGATCCATCAGGCCATCATCATTCTGGAGAAGGGACGCTTTGTCAGTCCGTGGAAACACATTCTGGTTGATGAGTTCCAGGATATCTCTCCGCAGCGTGCCGCGCTGCTTTCGGCGTTACGGGCGCAAAATAAACATACCTCTCTGTTTGCCGTCGGGGATGACTGGCAGGCCATCTACCGCTTTAGCGGCGCGCAGCTTTCACTGACCACCGCGTTCCATCACTATTTTGGCGAAGGCGATCGCAGCGATCTGGATACCACCTACCGCTTTAACTCCCGAATTGGTGAAATTGCGAACCGCTTTATTCAGCAGAACCCCCATCAGCTGGCCAAGCCGCTTAATAGTCTGAGGGCGGGAGATAAAAAAGCCGTAACCCTGCTGGCGGACGACCAGCTTGAGCCGCTGCTGGACAAACTCAGCGGCTACGCAAAGCCAGATGAACGTATTCTGGTGCTGGCGCGTTATCACCATCTAAAACCTGCGGCGCTGGAGAAGGCGGCGACTCGCTGGCCGAAGCTGCAGCTTGATTTTATGACCATCCACGCAAGCAAGGGCCAGCAGGCCGATTACGTCATTGTGGTCGGGCTGAAAGAGGGGAGCGATGGGTTCCCGGCCCCTGCCCGTGAGTCGGTGATGGAAGAAGCATTACTGCCGGAACCGGAGGATTTCCCGGATGCCGAAGAGCGGCGTTTGCTGTACGTGGCGATCACCCGCGCGCGTCATCGCGTGTGGCTGCTGTTCAACAAAGAGGAGCCGTCAGTGTTTGTCGATATTCTGAAGAGTATTGATGTGCCGGTGGCGCGCAAGCCGTAGCGGGATTGCCGGGTGGCGGCTTCGCCTGACCCGGCCGACAAAACTCGTTGGCCCGTGCAAGCGTAGCGCCGCCGGGCATAACGCTACTTCAGTCTCTTGGAAAGATAACGCTGATAATCCGGGATGAGAATTTCAACCGGCGAGTTGAACTGCGGTGATTCAATGATGAAATCCGCCGTCGACAGGTTTGTCGCCACGGGAATATTCCAGACGGTGGCAAGACGCAGCAGCGCTTTCACGTCCGGGTCATGCGGAACCGCATTCAGCGGATCCCAGAAGAAGATCAGAACATCAATTTTCCCCTCAGAAATCTGTGCGCCCACCTGCTGATCGCCACCCATCGGGCCGCTCAGCATGGCGTTCACCTCCAGACCCGTTTCGCGGTGGATAAGGTTACCGGTGGTGCCCGTCGCCGAGAGGGCGTGCTTTTCCAGCAAGGACTGATGGCGACGAACCCAGTTAAGCAGCATTTGTTTACAGTGATCGTGCGCAACCAGCGCAATGTGCTTGCGTGCCGGTAATGTGCGTGTTGTCAGTTCCATAATCATATCCATCAGGTTAACTGGCTACACGATGACGGGAACCGCCTGATGCTGCAAGAGAAAGGCGAAAAAAATGTGGCTTACGACGAAGGTTGTTGCTTCACCCACTGTAAAAAGCGGGCTCGCGTGTCGGGATCGGCCTGCTGAAACCAGAATTTCAGGCGTTGTTCTGTCAGCGTCTGGGATTGAGGGGGGATCACATCCAGCTCTGAGACGCCGGACAGCAGTGTACTGTCGTCAGCCATCATGGAGGCAAACCGGGGCAGCGAGGCGCGCTTACCCGCTTTGTTATAGGCCTGGGTTGCGGCCTCATAATCTGTGCCCGTCGGTGACGATGTCAGCGCCAGAATATCCAGCTTCACCGGGATCGGGGTGGCATCGCCATCCACCAGTTCCACACGCGGCGAGGCGTCAAACGTCGCCGACTCTTTTTCCGTTTCCAGACGCGGCAACGTAAAGTTCACCTGGCTTACCTGCTGGGTGTTAAAGCTCATAATCAGCGGGGGAGAGAGATACGTTCGTTGTTCATGATTAGCAAGGCGGATGGTTTTTTCCACCCGGAACACCACCTGATGAGGGCCGTTATCCAGTTCGATGCTGTCGGCACCGCGTAATAACGAACTGGAGACTTTTTTTCCGTCCAGCACCAGCAGGTCAATGTCAGAAGAAAGCCGCAGCGTGGTTGCAAAAACGCAAACCGGCATCACTAACGCAATCACAGCAGTGGCAAGGCCGGCTTTCATAGAGGCTCCTGTTTAACGTACGCTTATCGCGATAATGTATCTAAATTTGTCGATAATCATGTTTACTAACATATAGACATATTCTGGCCTTTTGCTCTCATACATCTGTATGGGATGGATGGTTGAGATGTGCGCTTTGACATACACTTGTTAAAAAGCCAGGAGGAAAAGCATGAAAGAGAATGATATTGCCGAGATTTTGACGTCCACACGCACCATTGCGTTGGTGGGGGCGAGCGATAAACCGGATCGTCCAAGCTATCGGGTAATGAAGTACCTTCTCGATCAGGGCTACCACGTCATCCCTGTGTCACCAAAAGTGGCCGGTAAGACCTTGCTGGGCCAGCCAGGATACGCCACGCTAAACGACGTACCGGAAAAGGTGGATATGGTGGATGTGTTCCGTAATTCCGAGGCTGCATGGGGTGTGGCGCAGGAGGCCATTGCCATCGGTGCGAAAACGCTGTGGATGCAGTTAGGCGTTATTAACGAACAGGCTGCGGTGCTGGCGCGCGAGGCGGGGCTGAAGGTGGTGATGGACCGCTGTCCGGCGATTGAAATCCCCCGGCTGGGGCTGACAAAGTCATAAAAAAAAGCCCGTTATCGGGCTTTTTTTACACGCTTAGTTCCGCAGGCGCGGAGCCTGTAACTGTTTGCGGATAGTCTGAGCCAGTTCATCCATCGTGGGTTGCTCCGGATGCTCATCCTGCAATTCACTGCTTAGCTGCGCCTCAGCAAGATAAGTATGGACGGGTTGTCCATCATCACCTTCCATCACCACATGGTACCAGGGTGCGGCGCGAAGCTCTGCGTTCACCGCCAGCTCATCCGCCGACGGTTCATCAAGGGAATACTCCGGGTCGATATCCACGACCACACCCAAATACCCGAGCAAAGTGTGGCGGACCTGCTGGCCGATACCGAATTTGCTGGCAATCATAGTCACCTCCCGGGAAACACTACTTACACTCTATGTGCGGGCAATATTTCTCTTTTCAAGTTACATGACGCGACAGGCAAACCCTTTCAGATACAGCCCTTCCGGGTAGGTAGCGATCACCGGGTGATCGGCTGCCTGACGGAACTGCTCTATAAATTGTACATCACGACCAGCATCTATTGCGGCATCGGCGATGATTTTCTGAAATAAATCTGTGGTCATCAGTCCAGAGCAGGAGAAGGTGAGAAGCACGCCGCCTGGGTTCAACAGCTGAATGGCCAGCATGTTGATATCTTTATAGCCGCGGCAGGCACCCATCAGCTGGCTTTTGTTCTCCACAAACTTGGGCGGATCCATCACGATAACGTCAAACTTCTCACCCTGATCGCGATATTTACGCAGCAGTTTGAAGACGTCGTCGCGAATGAATTCGGCTTTGCTCAGATCCAGCTTGTTCAGCTCGACGTTCTGTTTTGCCACATCCAGCGCTTCCTGAGACGTATCCACGCTCACCACCTGCGCGCAGCCGCCCATTAAAGCCGATACCGCAAAGCCGCCGGTGTAAGAGAAGCAGTTGAGCACGCGTTTGTCGGCAACGTACTGACGCGTGGCCAGACGGCTGTCACGCTGGTCGAGGTAATAGCCCGTTTTATGACCACCCTGAATATCCACCAGCAGCTTCATGCCGTGTTCTTCGATAGGCAGCAGGGCAGGCGGCAGTTCGCCGGTCACCGGACCCTGGGTCAGTTCCATTCCCTCTTTTTTACGCACAGCCACATCGCTGCGGTCGTAGATGGCGCACTCCTGGAACAGAGACTGCAGGGCGCTGATCAGCGCGGCGCGCTGGTATTCCGCCCCAGCGCTCAGTAACTGCAGAACCAGGAAGTTACCGAAGCGGTCAATGGTCACGCCCGGCAGACCGTCGGACTCTCCGGCAATCAGGCGGTAGCTGTCCAGACCATCGCGTTTGGCCAGCCAGTCGCGCCACTGCTGCGCCTGCTGCAAACGACGCACGAAGAAGTCGATATCGATGGTTTCATCTTTGTCGAAGGTCCAGACGCGCGCGCGGATCTGGGAGGCTGGCGAGTAGGCGCCTCGTGCTAACCATTTCCCCTGATGGTCAACAATATCAATGGTTTCACCGAGGCTGGCTTTACCTTCCATACGGGCAACCGCGCCGGAAAAGACCCAGGGATGACGGCGCAGTAATGACTTCTCGCGCCCTTTGGCTAACACTAAACGTACACTCATAATTTGTTATTCTGTCGATTCAAGAAAATGGCCGCCATTTTCCCGAGTTCGCCGGGGAAATGCAACGCGCCAGACGGATAAGGAGAAGGAAGATGTCAAAAGTCTGCACTATCGCCTGGGTTCACGGCGTCGTTCAGGGCGTGGGCTTCCGCTACAGCACGCAGCGCGAGGCGGTCCAGCTTGGGCTAACGGGATATGCGCGAAACATGGATGATGGCAGCGTTGAGGTGGTCGCCTGTGGCGAGGCAGAGCAGGTTGAAAAACTGCTGGCGTGGCTGAAAGCGGGTGGGCCGCGCAGTGCCCGGGTTGATAAGGTCTTAACCGAACCGCATCAACCCGGCCGGGAATACATGAACTTCGGTATTCGCTACTAAATGCATTTCACCGGTTTAGGCAGGCCGGCAATTTTGGTGGCCTGTTTGGCCGGGCCTTTCGGGAACAGACGATACAGATAGCGGCTGTTGCCTTTCTCTTCACCGAATTTATTGGCCATGGCTTTAACCAGCATCCGGATAGCCGGAGAGGTATTGAATTCGAGATAGAACTCGCGCACAAAGCGCACCACTTCCCAGTGCTCAGGGGAGAGCGCGATCGCCTCTTTTTCTGCAATCACTTCCGCCAGCGCCTCGCTCCAGAGCGTCGTGTCTTTAAGATAGCCTTCGCTATCGGTCTCAATTTCCTGGCCTGCAAAAATCAACATAATCTTCAGTCGTGTGTGAAAAAATCGGCGACAGTGTAGCAAAAAAGAGGCTTCAGGATAAACCGTGACCTACAGGAGTAGCTGCAGCAGATTATTGGCATTGAGCTTTTTCAGTGCATTGCATTTATGTGTCGAGACCTGTTTCTCCGACATGCGCGTCATGCGGGCAATGTGGCGCACCGGCAACCCGGTTAGCATAAGGTCGAGCACGCTGAATTCCAGTCCCGTCAGACAGCAGTCCAGGCTCCGAAGGCGGCGGGGCTCTTTTGCCAGTAAGTACGCCGCGTCGGCAACCGCGATCCTGTCATCTATGATATAAATGGTTAACGCAGCGAAGCGCTTGCGTAAATGCGTTGCCAGTGCCCATCCCTTCTCGTTGCAGACCAGATAGAGGCTGCCTTTCCAGCGTGCGGCTTCCAATTTGAGCAAAATGCTTATCAGCGCCTGATGCGTAGCCGCAACGGAAAAACGACAGCGGACGACAACCACGCGACGTGTAACCAGCAAAGGCTGCCATTGTACGGTGTCGCAATGGACCGCTAACTGAACGCCCCGACGCTGCAGCGCATAGCGTAACCCTTCGGCGTAAAATCGATTATTGTCGAGAATGGCGTAACTCACAGTGACCTCGTTATAACGTGCTGGGTGTGTAGATCACACGCAGCGTACCGGTGTAGTCGCCCGCGTTTTTGCTGCTGGCAGCAAATGCAGGGGTTTTCAGGATAATCGGGGCAGGAATGCACAGTACGGTCTCGCGTCCGCCGGGAAGGATGACCTGACGCAGATACTGCGGATCGTTGGTACCTTGCCAGACCACGGTTTTACCGTTAGCGACAGTTTCGGTTGCGCCTGTGATTGGATTGGTGACGGAGATCCGATAATCAAGACGATCCCGCGCATCCGTTTGGCTTCCACCGCGCCGCCGGATAGAAAACGCGCCTTCGGCACGATCCGCTGCGGGGAGCCCATCGTCTTCAAAGCGAAGATAGGCGCGGGTGCTGGTGCTGTTTTTGCCGTCGTACAGGCACATATCCAGCGTATTTTCCCCCTGGATCTCACTGCCACCGGGCCGCCCCGGGAAGTTAGTCAGGTTGAGGTTAACGATGGGCGTTGAGTGCGGAAATGCCGGCAGATAAATCTGCTGATTTCCCGAATCGACCACCTCAATGCGAATATTGGCCTGCCAGTTGGCGATGGTGAGATAACCCGGACATCCGACATTCACATCATTAAAGTTCCCGCCGCAGCTGGCGCTTCCCCATTGACGCAGATTCTGCTTCAGCGTTGCGGTCCAGATCCCCGACAGGGTGAGCTTATCCAGTTCGCCTTTTACGATATAAAAATCGAAGTACGGCTCTCTGTTCCAGGCCACCAGATCGCTGGTTCCTCCCGTGACAAAGCTGGCAAAGGTAAATACTTTGTTGTTGATAAACATGTAGTGATCGCCATACACCTTAATATCTACCGTTTTGCGGGTAAGGGCATGCGTAAAACGTAAGGTGATGGCATAAGGCGCGGCCGGGTTCGCTGAGAACCAGACCGGGGCGGTCATGCAGGCACCGTACGTGGTGTCAGTCCGGGACTGACAGGTCAGGGTATTACGTCCCCATTTTTGCGGGTCGGCGGCGTCATAGCCGCCTGATTCATGAAGCCAGATATCGAAACGTGCTGGCGCAGCCATGCGATCGAAGCTGATCCCTGTGCTGGTGCTTCGTCCCGCGGGGGCACCCGCCAGCGTCTGGCCTGTCCACAGACTTAAGCACAGTAAAATAAAGAGGCACTTATTCACATCATTTCCCTTTTGTGAGGTTGTCGGCGTTCATGGCTGTCGGGCCCGCTGGAACCGAGCGTCCGGCCAGCATCAGCTGCGCCTGCTGCTGGACGGCATCCGGCAGGGCAGAGAAGGTTAATTCCCGGCAAGGGATCGACCCGACGTAGCGCACCACGTCGCGCATACTCTTCACGGTCAGCGCGCACTGATAAAACTGCTGCTGACGCACCAGGTAGAGGTTATGCAGCAGAGCGTCGCTTTGTGCGCTAAACCCACCGTTGCCAAGGTCGCTCCAGCCGTTCACGTTAAGCGGCACGCCGCCGATAAACGGCACGTGACGCTCGTCGGTTAACTGGCCGAGCCAGGTGTAACTTGCGGTGGTTTGTACGTCCCGACGCAGCAGTTTGCCTGGCACCATAAACAGCGTTCTGCTGCCAGAACCTTGCGTAATTTCACTGCTGGCTCCCTGCGAGACATCCAGCGATTCGTTAATCGTTAACGTAGTCTGCTGATAACCCGGCACCGCGAAGAGAGCACGGCTATTGCCCGGAATATCTGCACTACCGCCGTTATCCAGCGATACGGCGACGCGCGGATCCTGAGAATCTTCCAGCGTGGCAACATTAACTGCGACAGCGGAAGCAGGACGACCGTCGCTCCAGCGGCCCAGCCACAGACCAGAACGCGACAGCGCAAGGGTCGAGTTGTAATTACCGCTGCTGCTCAGCGTGTGGCGCTGTTCCTGACGATCCCAGGCATCGCTAACGGTCAGGCTGGCGTTGCCAAATCGCCCGCCCTGGCGCGTATAGGCTGAGGTGTTTAGCGAGTCGCTGTTTATGCCTGACGCGCTCACGCCATACTCATTTTCACCACGTGCATCGGCGTACCAGTTATGTGCCACGTTGTAGCTCAGCTGATTTTTTTCGCGCTGCTTGTGTTGCCATGTTGCGCCCACAGAGGTGTAACTTGATGCATCCCCCTGGCGGCTATGGGCCATGGACAGGCTCACGCTCAGGTAGCCGCCTTTATCCCTGCTTTCGCGGGCGTCATCGTGACGCATGAACAGGTTAATACTGCTGTTAATGTTCAGGCCATGGGTGCTAAAAGCGTTGCTCAGCCCCCCTTGCCAGGCCCGCGTGCGCGAACGGGTCATATAGACCGAATCCCATGGCAAACCCGCATCGTGGCGATCGTCATTGTCCGGCAACTCGCGACGCGTAACGTACCTTCCTTCGTTGTGGTTATCCGAATACCCCAGACTTGCATACCAGGAACCGACTGGAACAGAGAACATCACCGAGAGAGTGCGATAACAACCGTTCACGGCGTCAAACCCAGCGCTTCGGGTATTGCAGTTCTCTGCTGATAACGCATTGCGATAGACGCTCAGTGAAAAACCGTCGTTGTAGCTGACTTGCTGAATATTGCCGCGTTGACCTTCGCTGCCGTAAAGGTAGCTAAACCGGGTATTCAGCACGCCATCGATTGGCCCCGCATTGAAACCCCGGCTCCAGTCGAGGGCATTTTCCAGAAAACGCTGGTTTTTCTTTATCGTTGCGCCACTCGTTAGCGCCAGCGTCTGAGTGACGGGCAGGCGTACGCCCGCCTGCGCAATCGCGCTGCGTTCTTCATTTTGATCACTATTGTCTGTTTCGCCCGCCTGCAGAAACCACTCGACGCGGTCGAAGGTTGTAATGCCGGTTCGGGTAAACGGTACCTGCTCGGTACGCGTCAGCCGGTTATTTTCATAAACGGAGAGCGTCACGGTATAGCTCCCGTCCGGGAATGCTCGTGTGTCCAGAGTTTGCGCCCCGGCAGTCAGGTAAAAGCTCGCCAGCAGCTGATTGCCCCGGCGGGCGTCAATTCGCGCGTCATGGGAAAGCAGCACGGTGATGGGGGTTCCCTTCGACTGCTGAACCGGGTTAATCCATGCTCTTGTCGAACCCGTGCGCAGGCCGCGAATTTTTCCCAGCGGCAGTTGGCTGAGGTTAATATTTCCACCGGCGTTACTGAACAAATCGCGGGTATCCATCTCACCTAACTGGACATAGTACTGACGCCAGATATCCTGGCGGAACCAGGCGTTGTTAACGGTGATCTCCTGTTGCTGCTGGTGTCTTGAGCGCTGCCTCAGCCAGGTCCAGTCGAGATTAAAATAGCCGTCCTGGGTGAGCGCCAGTGCGCCATTGCCCTGCACGGTGGCTGACTGGTAATCCCTGTCTGCAACAAAATTAATATTCTGCTGGTGGATCAGTGCGTTTTCAGTGTCCTGAGTGGGTTGGTACCACTGATTTTCTGTTGTCGGTTTCGGCAGGAATTTTTTGTCCAAAAACAGGCTAATGCGGGCGTTATTCTCGTCATAAATAATGGCCGCACGGTCTGTTTTAATGTAATCGCATCCCGCTGCGGAGCCGTTGCTACTGCAGGCCAGATTGCCGTTACGGGCAAGCGGAACGGCCAGCGCGGCCGACACGGTAGCAACAAGGGCGGGATCGTCATTAAACTGACGTTTGATGGCCGCAACCACGGTTTCTGGGGCGACAAAACTTACCGTTTCAAGCGTGATATCCGTTTCAAACAGGCCAAGCGACTCGCCGTAGAGGTTCACCTCTGTCCACAGGCGCTGCGTTTTTGCCAGATCTTCAAACCCTGCCGGGACGGCCATCGCGGCGCAGGCAAGTTGGATGGATGCGGGTAACAAAGCAACAAAGAGAAGAGTATTTCTGTGAAAAGCCATGAACGAGCCTCGACATCATCCTGACGTCAGAGGGTGGGCACCCTCTGACGTTATTCCTTAGGTGCTGTGGTGTTACGCACCGCCTTCCGTGGTTGTCGCTTGCGTCAGCATCAGGCTGACAACGCCGCTGTACTGACCAGTTTTCAGAATACCTTTGGTGGTCTGAGAGATGGTCAATGGCAGTACCGCAGAACCGTTTTCAATGCTCCCCGGGAACAGTTCAGTGCCGGTAAATTCAACGTCAGCGGTGGTCAGGGTTTTATCGCCCAGCTTCACCGTCATTGGGATGGTCTCAGCGCCGTCGGCATTCGCCAGCTTCGCTGCGCTCACCAGACGGACTTTTACGTTGCTGGTGGCGGAGTTAGACCACACCTTGGTATTCAGACGGTAGCTTTCCAGACCACGACCAGGCAGGTACTGCATATCGATACTTGCCGGCAGCGGCGTGTTATCGGCCTGGGTCATATCCAGCTGTGAATCAACGCTGGCGTTGACGGTAATATCTTTTTGAATCGCTAGCGCGCTCACGGACGTAGTCATCGCGGCAACGATCATCAGAGGTTTAATATACTTACGCATTGATATCTCCATATTTACAAACGAGCACCATGGCTCTTTAAACAAACCACACGGGTTTTTACTGTGATGTCGTGTTATTGCACGACGGGTAAGTCAGCTTCTTCAGCGGTTTTATTCACCCAGTTGAAGTAGCGGAATTTATATTTCTGGCCCTGTATTGTTGTGAGCGTTTTTAATTTCCGTTCGGTATCCGGATAAATCGTCGCGTCTTCTTTAATCCATTTACACGATGAATTTGCATCACAAATCCCTATTTCTCTCAGCGGGACGCGCAGCGTTCCGTTGTTTTTTAAAGTGCCCCTGACAGGGTCTAACGACAGTGAAACCACGCTTTTTTCTGGTGCGAGATGGACCAGTGCCCCCCAGATCACATTGACACCCAGGGTCGCCGTTGCTGCAGGGGTTTCTGCCTTGCCCGGAATAATACTGTCCGGTTGTTTCACCCCTTCAAAATAGACGCGCCATGTAGTCTCTTTTTCCGGTGGTATAAGCGAGACCAGGCGAACTACGCGCATTGCGCCTGCCGCAAGGGCGAATTTTTCAGGCGTGACAACAACACCGCCTTCTTTCCACGAGGCCACATCAATTTCTTTTTCCTGAGCAGTGCCAGGATTAAGAATTTTCTTTTGCCTCACCCGAATGAACTGAATATCATCCGTTTTTGACGCCACTTTTATTTGCGCCGCACCGGACTTATCTACATTAAGTTCCATGGGGTATACGCTCATATTCGCCATTGCCATTTCTGAGAAAAATGACAACGACAGCGCGGCGACATACAAGGCGGTTGTTACGTTCACTCGATTTATCTGTTTCACTTTCAGTCTGCCTGCTCTGAGTTCATCGGCGGCGCGTTAACACCAGGACACCGTCTGCTTTCGTATCGCTTCAGGGCAGGGAAACTTTAACCAGAACAGCAGTTTGTGAAAATTTGTATTAATTAACTCGACAAATACAGTTTTTTATCCTGCTTTTCTTGCTTTAAGGTTGTATAGTTAAGCGAAAATACCGCGACCAGGGATAGGGAGGAAACTCCTTCTGACGAAAAAACAAGCAGGTCAGGGGGCGGTTTTCTTGTCGATGTACCAGGGATTAAAAAGCATGCGGTAACAGCCGAGAATAAAAGATGTTTTTTATATGCAATAATTCGTTGTTATTTGATCCTGAAGCACATGCAATAAGTCTTGTTGGACAACCTGAATCTGTATTACCCCTTTCGGCACCTGCCGTTCGGCTTTTACAGGAGTTTATTAAGCACAAAGGATGCGACCTGAGTCGAGAAGAATTGATCACGCGCGTATGGGAGGAATTCGGCTTTACGCCTTCAGGAAATAACCTCAATAAAGCGGTCAGCGAATTACGTAAATGCTTCCAGTCTCTGGGTGAGGGACACGAATTTATCGTGACCGTACCCCGTTATGGTTTTCGCTTTGTTGCCGATGTGGTTATTCAGCCAGGAGAGACTGTTCAATCCGCCGATCCTCAGCCATCCTCCGCACCGCAAAAGGTAAAACCACAGCATGCGTCATTGAAAAGATGGTCGATTGCGGTTTTAGTGATTCTTGCTGCGTTGGCGGCAAGTTTTTACTTTGGCCGACAGCAGGGGATTGCCGTCCCGGAGAACCTTTTGCCGGTTAACGGAAAAATTGCGCGCTGCAGCATCTGGATTATCAACGATCATGGACGCCCGTTAGTGTTATCGAAATTAGCGGAGCGGCTGAAGATGAATAACGTAGCATGCGAGCGTGAAGCGTACGATATATATTATTTCAGCGCCCGATTTACCATTCCTGTTGCGGATGAAGTGTTCATTGGTGCCTGTCCGGTCAGTAAAACCAGCCTGTGCAAAACCATTCGTTATAAAAGCGGGGCAGAGAAATGAAAATAAAATTTCTCGCCGGGTTGGGCGGTGCTTTGGTGGGAGGCGCGCTGGCCGTTTTTTACTATTCCGGCGGCGCCTTTAAAAGGGATGTGCTGGCCTGCAGCACTGAGTTTAATTTTACGCGCAATGAGGGAAGAGCCAGTGAAGTAAAGGTGAATACCGTTGCTCAGTTCTATTTTCATCGTGACGGTACTGGTTTGACTACTTACAAAGGCGCAGCAAGGGCC
This sequence comes from Enterobacter cloacae complex sp. OE43NF, assembly GCF_023544405.1. Lineage (NCBI taxonomy): Bacteria > Pseudomonadati > Pseudomonadota > Gammaproteobacteria > Enterobacterales > Enterobacteriaceae > Enterobacter > Enterobacter cloacae complex sp. OE43NF. The sequence goes on along the minus strand of NZ_JAMJFW010000032.1, from coordinate 16,547 downwards.
GGTGGGCAAAACCTAATCGTTGACAGGGATGTGGAATTTACCTGGAAGCAGCGGGACGATGATAAAGTCATTGTGTTGAGTTACACCAAAACCTGGCGTCGGCACAATGACAATACGCCTGATACCCAATGGGGTAGCTTCGCCTCTCCGACGGCACGCTACTATCTTCGGATCTCGGAACTTTCGCCTTCTGTATGGCTGATTCAGGACCGGCATTACCCCACCTATATTTGCCGGGGTGAATAGGGCATAAAAAAAGGAGAATGCCAGCGGCATTCTCCTTTATGTTTCAGCAAATTTGCTTAATCCCGGCTGGCGAAGCCCAGGATGCTCAGCAGGCTGACGAAGATGTTGTACAGCGACACATACAGGCTCACGGTGGCGCGGATGTAGTTGGTCTCACCGCCGTGAATGATGTTGCTGGTTTCATACAGGATCGCGCCGGATGACAGCAGGATAAACACCGCGCTAATCGCCAGGTGCAGGGCAGGGAGCTGCAGGAAGATGTTAGCCACCATACCAATCAGCACCACCACGATACCTGCCATCAGCATACCGCCGAGGAAAGACATGTCCTTGCGGGTGGTCAGCACGTAGGCGGAGCAGCAGAAGAACACCAGCGCGGTGCCGCCCAGCGCCATACCGATCACATCACCCATGCCGGCAGACAGGTATGCGTTCAGGATTGGCCCCAGGATATAACCCAGGAAGCCGGTAAAGGCGAACGCGGAGAGAATACCGACCGGTTTGTCAGCGGTTTTGTAGGTCAGGAACATCAGACCGTACATCCCCACCAGCGTCAGGATCAGCCCCGGAGACGGCAGCATCAGCACGGTGCTGGCGGTGGCGGTGATCGCCGAAAACGCCAGCGTCAGGCTGAGCATAAAGTACGTATTGCGCAGCACCTTGTGGGTGCTGAGTAGCGATGTGCGGTCGCGTGAGGAAGTAATTATACGATCCATGAGTCACTCTCTTATGACAGATGTAATTAACGGAAAGAATAGGAAACGGCGCGCCAGTCTCAAAGTGGTTTTACCCATCTTTACTCAGCAGGTTAGCGCCGGAGCTGGTTATTTATTCTGCAGAAAGACGTTTCATCAGTATGAACAGCGGTTTGGCACAATTAATCAGATCAAGCTCTTATAGGTTACTGAAAAATATTGCCTTATTACCATAAGGCCGCTAAGAGTTATTTCCGGATCGTCACAAAACAGACAATAAGGCGAAGGAAATGAAACCACAAACACGCACTCACTTTACACTCTCTTTACTGGCGGCCGGGATCCTGTGCGCCAGCACGGCAACCTGGGCGGCTAACGTGCCTGCAGGAACGCAGCTGGCCGATAAGCAGGAACTGGTCAGGAATAACGGAAGTGAACCTGCTTCGCTCGACCCGCATAAAGTCGAAAGCGATGTCGAATTCAATATTATCAGCGATTTATTCGACGGGCTGGTCAGTGTCTCCCCGGCGGGTGAAATCCAGCCACGGCTGGCGGAAAAATGGGAGAACAAGGACAACACCGTCTGGACGTTCCATCTGCGTCCGGGCATCACCTGGAGCGACGGTACCGCCATCACCGCGGAAGATATCGTCTGGAGCTGGCAGCGACTGGTTGACCCAAAAACCGCCTCACCGTATGCCAGCTATCCTGGTAGCATGCTTATCGTCAACGGCACTGAAATTGCCGAAGGCAAAAAAGCGCCCGATACGCTGGGCGTGAAAGCCATTAATGACACCACGCTGGAAGTCACGCTTTCGCAGCCTAATGCAGCTTTCCTTGCGATGCTGGCACACCCGTCTCTGGTGCCGATAGATAAAGTCCTGGTGGGGCGTTTCGGCGATAAGTGGACCAAGCCCGAGCACATCGTCAGCAGCGGTGCCTATAAGCTGTCCTCATGGGTGGTTAACGAACGCATTGTGGCGGAGCGTAACCCGCGCTACTGGGATAATGCCCATACCGTGATCAATAAGGTGACATATCTGCCTATCACCTCCGAGGCGGCTGATGTGAACCGCTATAAAGCGGGAGAAATCGATATTGTCTACACGGTGCCAGTCAACCAGTTCGCCCAGCTTAAGAAAACGCTGGGCAGTCAGCTGGATGTCTCTCCGCAGCTTGCCACCTACTATTACGAATTCAACACCGCCCGTCCGCCGTTCAACGATGCGCGCGTGCGTAAGGCGCTCAATATGGCGCTCGATAAAGACATCATCGCAGATAAAGTGATGGGGCAGGGGCAGCGTCCGGCGTGGCTTATCAGCCAGCCGGACATTGGTGGCGTTAAGTTACAGAACCCGGATTACGCCAGCTGGCCGCGGGACAAACGAATTGCCGAGGCGAAAAAACTGCTCGAAGAGGCCGGGTATAACGCCAGCCATCCACTGAGTTTTAATCTGTTGTATAACACCTCTGAAACGCACCAGCGTATCGCGATTGCTGCCAGCTCAATGTGGAAGAAAAATCTCGGCGTCGAGGCGAAGCTGCAGAACCAGGAGTGGAAAACCATGCTCGATACCATGCACACCCATAACTTTGACGCGGTGCGCTACGCCTGGATTGCCGATTACGATGACGCCTCCACATTCCTGAATAACTTCCGTACCGGGGATAGCCAAAACACCACGCAGTACAGCAATCCTGAGTACGATCAAGCGCTGGTGAATGCGGCGAAGTCGAAAACGGCACAAGAGCGCGGTAAGTTTTATCAACAGGCAGAGGATTTGCTGGGGCGTGATGTGCCGGCGATCCCTGTCTATCACTACGTTCGTACGCACCTGGTGAAACCGTGGGTGGGGGGATTCACGCCGGATAAGCTCGGGTACTACTATACGAAAGATATGTACATCAAAAAACACTAAGACAATCGCTGGAGATTGTGCTGGCAAAATGGCCAATATGTTGTCTATTCAACCGATTAAACGTAATTTGGCTATTTTTAAAGCGAACGAATGCGCGTGCTCTTTACAGCCTGCGGTGAGGTGTTTATAGTTCGCCTCACTTAGGAAGCGTGGCCGAGCGGTTGAAGGCACCGGTCTTGAAAACCGGCGACCCGAAAGGGTTCTAGAGTTCGAATCTCTACGCTTCCGCCAAATTCGAAAACCCTGCGATAGCAATATCGCAGGGTTTTTTGCTTTGGCTCTACACCTCCGCCATGCCGCCCATGTTGTAGCCGATCGTCATCCCGGCGTCTGCCCTGTAGACGCTCGCTTTGACACACCAGGTTTGCTCGATATTTTCAGGGGTGAGCACTTCCGCAGGCGCGCCCGTGGCCGCGATACGGCCGGCCTTCAGAAGGATCAGCCGCTGGCAGTAGTTAGCTGCCAGATTGAGATCGTGCAGCGCCACCACCACCGTAAGAGGCAGTTGCGATATAAGTCGCATCAGCTCCAACTGGTGCTGAATGTCCAGGTGGTTTGTCGGCTCATCAAGCAGCAACACCCGGGGCTGCTGTGCCAGCGCTCGCGCTATCTGGGTTCGCTGACGCTCCCCACCAGACAGTTGCTGCCACCGCCGCTGGCGTAATCCGCATAGCCGCATGAGGCTAATCGCCTCTTCCACCGCCATATCATCATCGCGAGTGCTTCTCTGAAACGCCTTCCGGTAAGGCGTACGTCCCAGCCGCACGATTTCCTCGACGGTCAGTTCTCCCTCAACGTCGGCATGTTGCGGGACGAAGGCTAACTGCCGCGCGCGCGTTTTTAACGGCATCACGCTAAGCGACGTGCCATTAAGCGCGACGCGTTCACTGTGGTGTGGAAACAGCCCGGCAAGACAGCGTAACAGCGTTGATTTGCCCGAGCCGTTTGGCCCTAACAGGCCGACAATCTGCCCGGATGACAGGTCGAGATCGATATCCTCAAGCACTGTCTGTGCTTGTCGGGTCACACTTAACCCGGAGACGGAAATATTCATGGATGCTCCTTCCGGTTTTGATAAAGCAGCGCCACAAAGACAGGTGCGCCCACCAGCGCCGTCACCACGCCGATGGGAAGCACCTGGTGCACAATCAGCGTGCGTGACACGACATCGGCCAGGATCATAAAGTGCGCGCCGATAAGAAACGTCAGCGGGATCGTGCGGCGATGGCCCGGACCGCTGAGCATGCGCGTCACATGGGGAATGACCAGCCCCACAAATCCCACTGCGCCTATGGCACTGACCAGGGTTGCGGTGACGAACGCGCAGGTCAGCAACAGGATAATTCGTACAGCGGTCACCGGAATCCCGAGGGTGGTAGAGACCTCGTCTCCAAAGGTAAAGGTGTCCAGCGCCCGCGCAAAGAGGCATACCATCAGCAGGCCCGTTAACGTAACGGCCAGCGCCAGCAGCGCGTCCGGCCAGCGCACACCGCTCAGGCTGCCCATTAACCAGAACATAACGCTACGCGACTGCTCGGCATTGGCGGAGGTGCTGACGATATACGCGGTCATGGCGTTGAAGAGCTGTGTGCCCGCAATGCCTGCCAGCAAAATGCGCGACGGGCTTGCGCTCATGCCGTTTGTAATCAACATGATGAGCGCAAAAGCGGCGCAGGCGCCAACAAACGCACCGCTGCTCACGCCAATCACGCTCCCCCCGATACCGAGCAGCATCACGCAGACGGCCCCCAGCGAAGCGCCTGCTGAGATGCCCAGCAGATAGGGCTCCGCCAGGGGGTTGCGCAGTATTGACTGGAGCACCAGCCCGCACAGCGCCAGGCCGCCGCCGCTGCAAGCAGCCATTAATGCGCGGCTCATGCGGTACTGCCAGACGATGCCTTCCTCGGGTTGCGGCAGAACGTATGCAGTCAGCCCAAGACCATTGAGGATCGCTTTTCCGGTAACGGCATACGATACCGGCATATCGCCGATACTCGCGGCAAAGACCAGCATCAGCGGCAATGCCACGGCGCCTGCCGCCATTAACCCCTGCTGGCGGCGGGGAGAAGATACATGACTCATTATTCGCCCTGGAATGAAGCCAGCCGATCGCTGATAAGCTCAACCGCGTCGACGTTACGCAAAGAAGGGTTTAACGACATTGCGGGCACCACAATAATCTGATTATTCCTGACCGCCGGAATGTTTCTTGTCACCGGATCGCGTCGTAAAAAGGCCTCTTTTACCGCGGCGTCATCGGCAGGGTAGAGCCTGCGTGACATCTGAGCGATGACGATAACGTCTGGCTGCATTTGGGCAATATGTTCCCAGGTGACAGCGGGCCATTCATCATGCGAATCAATAACGTTCTTTAACCCCAGCGTGCGGCTGATCCAGCCAGGTGCGCCGTAATTCCCTGCCACCCAGGGATCGCCATTCAGGCGGCTGCTTGAAAACCAGAAGACAACCTTCAGGGGTTTTGCTGAGATGCGCGCCTGCGCTTTCTGAATCCGTTCTGTCAGCGCACGATTGAGCTGCTCGCCGCGCGCGGGAACATCAAAGATGGCGGCCAGGTCTGTGACTTCGTGTTTTATTTCTGCCAGTGAAAACGGCGTGCTCCGTGCTCCGTCAGCGTTTGAGGTTGCCGTCACCGTTTTGTCCGTGCAGTCGGCAGGGGAGATCCACGTCTTAATCCCCAGGGATGCAAACTGCTCGCGTGTTCCCACCTCGCCCTGCGGGCCAATATGCCAGTGATACTGAGCGAGGACGAGTTCCGGTTTTTGTCCCACCACGGCTTCAAAAGAGGGGGAGTTATCCGCAAGCCGGGGGAGTTTTTTTCCGGCATCAGCCAGCGAATCCGGGAGTTTGCCGAACCAGACTGAGGTTGCGGCGACAGATTTTTCCAGCCCCAGCGCGAGCAGCAATTCCGTTTCATGCTGACCCACGGTAACGACGCGCTGTGGCGCTTGTGTAAAGGTCTGCCTGACGCCGCAATTTTCAATCGTCAGCGGGTAAGTTGTTGCTGCAAACGTGGCTGGTGCCATGGCCAGCAGTACTGTCAGTAATAACCCTTTTTTCAGAAGCATAAAAATCAATCCCAAATTGTTATGTTATAACATAATGCATATATTGTGACTGAGCGCAACACGCTGCCTGCCTGACATTTGCCGGTGCCTGTAATGAGAGGGAAACTTCATATTCAGATTAACGTCGCCGAAGTGAGTCATGACGCCAGAGGGCGGGGTGATGGTGAGCAAGTGTAACTTTATGCAATTTCACGCTTTACATCATGCTCAGAGATGTTTATAGTGCGCCTCACTTTGGAAGCGTGGCCGAGCGGTTGAAGGCACCGGTCTTGAAAACCGGCGACCCGAAAGGGTTCTAGAGTTCGAATCTCTACGCTTCCGCCAAATTCGAAAACCCTGCGATAGCACTATCGCAGGGTTTTTTCGTTTTACAGCCCAATCACCAGCTCAGCGGAATGACTTCTTGAGCAACACAGCGCCACATGCGGGTTCGGGGCGTTTTTCTCTGCCTCTGACTGTACGCTGTCCCGGTGATCCACCACGCCGTCAATCACCGGTGTCAGACACGCACCGCAGATCCCCATCTCGCAGGAGAGCGGTACGGCCACACCGTTTTCCTGCAGCACCTGGGCAATAGTTTTATCAGCGGGCACAGGCCAGCGCTCTCCGGTGGAGGCCAGTTTAACCGTGAAGATCTCGCCACTTTCAGCGCCGGTATCAGGCGCAGCGGGTTGAAACGCCTCGCTGTGGATCGTGGCGCCATCCCAGCCTTTCGCCGTCGCCACCTCACGTAGTTTTTCCATAAACCCGGCCGGGCCACAGACCCAGGCGTGAAGACCCGCCGCGGCCACCGGGATATGCTCTGCCAGCAACGTGCGCGGGCTGGTGGTATGGATAACGCATTCGCCGTGCTTCAGCTGCGCCAGCTCGCGGGCGAAAGCCGCGCTTTCAGCGTGTTTGACATAATAGTGCAGAGTGAACGGGGTTCCGGCTGCTTCCAGCTGCAGGGCCATGGCATACAGTGGCGTAATCCCGATCCCCGCAGCCAGCAGCAACACCCGTTCGGCCTTCTGCAGGGCAAACAGATTGCGCGGCGCGGAGATCAGCAGCGTCTGACCGGGACGCAGCGTCTCATGAATATAGCGCGACCCGCCGCGCGAGGCGGTTTCCCGGCCCACGCAGATCAGATAGCCTTCACTCCCGCATGGGCCGGTCAGAGAATACTGACGAATTACCCCGCAGGGCAGATGCACGTCGATATGCGCACCGGGCTGCCACTCTGGCAGCGCTTCACCGTTTTCCGCCACCAGCCTGACGGCGAGGCTTTTGTTCCCCTGACGCCACAGCCCGTCGACGATAACGCTTAAGATATCACTCATGACAGCCCTCCATCAGACCAGGAAAAACGCGCCAAAACCCATTTTTTTCAGCCCCCGGCGATAGGCAATCGAGCTTTTATCCGCGGGAATATGGGCTTCAAGGGTCAGATCCAACGGCAAACTTTCCGGGCGCTGGGTCTCGACCATCAGGCGGTCCTCCTCAAAAATTCGCAGGTTAAAGGCATGCACCTCTTCCACCGGGATATGCAGATCAAAGTTGCGCGCAATCGGGGCAAACATGCGGGTGACGCGTGACGAGACCGGCGACGCGGCGTTCATGATCACCAGCCGGGATTCGCCCGGAAAATGGATCGTCAGGGTGGCGGTAAACGGCAAATGCATTTCAAAATGGCGCAGCCACTGGAAGCCTTCCGGCGCCTGCACGTCAGCGCTCGCGGGATAATTGCTCACCGAACTCCAGTAGTCCGCTACAAAACCAAACGGTGTTTCCTGTGGCTGATAGGTCGGGACGAGCTGGTTATCCGGGTCCGCAAAGGTGCTGGTGTGGATCCACGCAAAATGCGCCACATCCAAAAATCCTTCCACCTGGCGGCCAGCGAAGCCATTCACCTCAAACGCCGGACAGTTGATCTGCTGAAAGCCGTCGTCATCCCAGTGCGGCATGGTGGGCAGCGGCATCGGGTTGTCGGGGTCAAACGCCAGACACGTCCAGATCAAGCCAAAGCGCTCCTCCACGGCGTAGTTAATCAGGTTGAGTTTCGCCGGTACCGGCTGGTCGGGGCTGGAGGGAATACGGTTGCAGCGGCCATCTTCCCCGAAGCGCAGGCCATGGTAGGGGCAGATAATCCCGTGCTCATCATGAAAGCCCAGCGTCAGCGGCACGCCGCGATGCGGACAAACGTCGCGAGCGACCACGACCTGGCCGTTCACGCGGTAGATAACCAACGCTTCGTCCAGCAGGGTCGCCTTAACCGGCGCCGCGCCAATGTCGCAGGCGCGCGCAACCGGATGCCAGCACTTTGCCAGACGCAGCCAGTCCTCTGGCTCAAACGTGCAATGGGCGGGTGGTACAGGTGCTTTATTCATGTGTATTCCTCTTACGTTCAGCCTAATGGTCCGCCCTGAATGGTGTCGCACAAACCGTTGATAATGCGCTCCCCGGTCTCCTCTCTCAGCTCCTGATACCAGGCTCTGGTTAACGCCATATCTTTACCGTGCGTGACGTCGCAGCGCTTGCGAGCCTTCAGCACCAGGTCGCGTACCCGATCGCAGCGCAGGGCTTCGTACTGCCGCAGCGCCAGCGTAATGTTGTGGTTTTCGCGCAGACAATCACCCAGCACCACCGCATCCTCCAGCGCCGCGCAGCCGCCCTGGCCGATATCCGGCGTGGTGCTGTGCGCCGCATCGCCGAGCAGCGCCACGTGGCCGCGTACCAGGCTGTCGAACGGCTCAATGTCGTGGATTTCAATGCGGTTGGTGGTATCCGGATCCAGCGCGGCGATCAGCTTCTGCACCGGCGGCGCCCAGCCGCGGAAGTAACCCGTGAGATCGGCTCTGAGGGTGGTGCGATCTTCCGCCAGACCGAGGGGAAGCGGGACATCAAAAAAGAAATAGAAGCGGCCACCGGAGACGGGCATCAGCGACACACGCTTGCCTTCTCCCACGAACGTGGTCCACTGGTGGGCGGGGGCAATCTCTTCATCAATCTTCACCAGCCCGTTCCAGTTAACGTAACCGGCGTAGCGGCGCTCGGGGGTATACCCCAGCACGTACGGGCGCACCGCCGAATGGCTGCCGTCGGCGGCAATCAGAAAATCGCCCGTCGCCGTGCTGCCGTCGGTAAATGTTACGCTGACGCCAGCATCATCTTCCCGGACGTGTTCGACGCGCTTGCCGAACTGCACCCGCTCGCGACCCCAGAAGTCCAGCATCTCGCGCTGCAGTTCAGCGCGCGAGACGGGGCAGGGGCGTCCCCCGGTGCGCTCCACCAGCGGGGCCAGGCTAAAGCGGGTCAACGTGTCGCCGCGCCGGTGATCCTTGTAGGCCATAAAGCGCATTGGCCCGCCGTATATCTCAATGATGTCGCCCATGCCGAGGTGCTGCATGCATTTCACCCCGTTGGGCCAGATGGAGATGGCCGCGCCAACGGGTTTGATCTCTTTTACTGCTTCAAACACGGTACAGTCGATGCCCGCCTTTTCCAGCGCGACAGCGGCGCTCAGGCCACCAATGCCCGCACCAATGACGATTGCTTTCATGCTTCTCTCCTTTTGCCGGGTGTCATTAACATCAGCAATTTGCGTACCAGGCTGCAGAGTGGGGTAAAGGGCGTTGTGGGAGGGATGTTTGCACTGCTAAGGTGCGTTATCGCGGTGGGAATGCCTTTTTATGAATCAATAATTTCCAGTTTAGGGTTAAGGAATCAACTGTTTCAGGTCTCAGGCAAGAGTGGCGTGTTTTGTGCAATGTTCAGGGACGATGATGACACGGGAGGAACCATGATAACGCTGGACGATTTTAATTACCGGAGTCACGAAGAGGTGCTTACGCTATTACACCCTTGCGTGGCCATTCCCGGCTGGGCCGAGGCGCTGGTCGCCGGGCGGCCTTATCCGAGCCGGGATGCTCTTTTTGATGCGGCCCAGGCGCTGACGAAAAGCTGGGATGAACACGCGCTCACGCGGGCCCTGAGCGCGCATCCGCGCATCGGTGAGAAGCCCATGGGCACGCAGGCGGAGGCGGCGCTGTCGCGTCGGGAGCAGGGAGCGGTGAATCATGATGATGCCCGGCTTGCTGAGGCGTTGCGGGCAGGCAATGCCCGCTACGAAAGTCGTTTCGGGCGCGTCTTTCTGATCCGCGCCAAAGGCCGCAGCGGGGAGGAGATCCTCCAGGCCCTGAACGCGCGGCTGGAAAACAGCGATGCGCAGGAGGTGCAGGCCGCACTGGATCAGCTGCGGGAAATTACCTTATTACGACTGGAAGGAGTCATTGGCGCATGAGCACGCTCAGTACACATATTCTGGATATCTCGACGGGCAAACCCGCGCAGGGGGTGACGGTACGCCTTGAACAGGACGCGGAGATCATCGCAACTGGCGTGACCAACGCGCAGGGCCGCATCACCGAATTTGTTCCCGTCCTGCCTGCGGGCCGCTATCGGCTGGTGGCCGAGACTGGCGCCTGGTTTAGCGAAACGGGGCGCGACACGCTCTATCCCTGCGCGCAAATTGATTTTCTTATCGGCGACACGGCAGATGAGCACTTCCATCTGCCGTTTGTGATTGCTCCTGGCGGCTGGTCAACCTACCGCGGCAGCTGACCACACTGGCTCGCCGTTGACCCAGGTTTGGCTGATATTACGCTCGTCGCCCAGGGTCATCAGCACAAACAGCTGCTCGTAGATATCCTTGCAGCGCCCGCTACGCAGGCGCTGCAGCGGGGTGACGGCCGGGTCGATCACGATAAAATCGGCCTCTTTGCCCGGAGCGAAGTTGCCAATTTTGTCATCCAGACGCAGGGCATGCGCGCCACCCAGCGTGGCATGATAAAAGGCCTCGCTGGCGCGCAGGCGATAGCTCTGCAACTGACCCACCTTGTAAGCTTCCCCCAGCGTACGCAGCATGCTGAAGGTGGTACCCGCGCCGACGTCGGTGCCGATACCCATCCGCACCTTGTGCTGCCAGCAGGCGGGTAACCGAAACAGCCCGCTGCCAAGAAACAGATTGGAAGTAGGGCAAAACGCCACCGCCGATCCGGTGTCGTGCAGGCACTGCCACTCGCTGTGGTGCAGATGGATCCCGTGAGCAAACACGCTGCGCTCGCCGGTGAGGCCGTAGTGGTGATAGACATCCAGATAACGTTCATGCTCCGGCCACAGGTCATTAACCCAGGCCACTTCGTTCGGGTTTTCGCTCAGATGGGTCTGCAGCCAGGTGTCCGGAAACTCCTCTCTGAGTAAACGCACCGCCGCCAGCAGTTCCGGTGATGAGGTGGGCGCAAAGCGTGGCGTAATGGCATACCCCAGCCGTCCATGGTGGTGCCAGCGCTGGATTAGATCCCGCGTCTGCTGGTAGCTCTGTTGTGCCGTTTCAGTCAGGTAGTCCGGGGTGTGCCGGTCCATCATCACCTTCCCGGCGATAAGGCGCATATTCAGGCGCGATGCTTCGGTAAACAGCGCATCCACCGATTGCGGATGCAGTGTGCAAAACACCAGTGCGGTGGTAGTGCCGTGGCTCACCAGCTGATTTATGAAAAATTCCGCAATCTCTTTTGCGTAGCTCTCGTCGGCAAACTGGCTCTCCACCGGAAACGTATAGGTGGTCAGCCACTCCAGCAACTGCTCGCCGAAGGCGCCGATCATCTCGGTCTGCGGGTAATGAACGTGGGTATCGATAAAGCCGGGCAGCAGCAGTTTGCCGCGCAGGTCGGTGTAACCCTTGTGCGGGTCAAGATATTGCTCTCCCTCCTGCCAGGCCATGAGCGCCACGATTTTCCCGTGGTGAATAAACAGCAGGCCGTCCTCCTGGTAGCGCGCATGGTCGGCAATCAGGTCTGCGCTGTCGCAGACCCGGGCGATATCGAAAAATGCACCGCGTATCGCAGTCTGGTAATCCATCACGGCTCCTGTCTGATTGTTTGCGTGGCCTCGGGTGACGTGAAGTGAGCGGCGGACGCCCCTTCGCGCTCTTCGCGCGCCAGCCAGCGGTAGGTTACCCCGCCAAGGAACACGCCAATGAACCAGCTAAAGTTTGCCACCTCATGCAGCGCCGGGATGAAGCTTATCACCAGCCCGACGGCAACCGAGGGGATCAGCGCGCCGATGGCTTTCGGGTTAAAGCCGTTGCGGTACCAGTATTTCCCTTCTGGCGTGTCATCGAACAGGTCGTCCACGGATACCTTGCCACGCTTAATCAGGTAGAAATCGGCAATCAGGATACCGAACAGCGGACCGATAAACGCCCCCAGCACATCCAGGGTGTAATGAATAAGCTCCGGGGAGTTAAACAGGTTCCACGGGGTTAACAGGATCGAGCCGACGGCGGCAATCATTCCCCCGGTGCGGAAGCTGATTTTCTGCGGGGAACAGTTAGAGAAATCAAACGCCGGGGAGACGAAGTTGGCCACGATGTTAATCCCGATGGTGGCGGTGATCATGGTCAACAGACCAATCGCCACCGCCAGATCGTTGCCCACGCGGCTGACGGTTTCAATCGGGTCGGTGATCATGCGGCCAAACAGCGACTGGGTACCGGAGACAATCACCACGGTCACGATGGAGAACAGCAGGAAGTTAAACGGCAGGCCCCAGCGGTTACCGCGGCGGATTTCCCCCATGCTTTTGCCGTAGCGGGAGAAATCACCAAAGTTGAGCAACGGGCCTGAGAAGTAGGAGACCACCAGCGCCGTGGCGGTGATCATCTGCCAGGTCTGCTCGCCCGCGCTCAGGGATTTGCTGGCGAGGGTAAAGGAGATCCCGTCGAATCCGGTCTTGTATACAATCCATCCTGCCAGCGCCAGCATCACCACATACACCGCCGGGCCGGCGATGTCGATAAAGCGCTTGATGGCATTCATGCCGTGCCAGAAGACCATTGCCTGCAATACCCACATAATGGCAAAGCAGACCCAGCCCAGGTGCGACAGTCCGAGGAACGCGCCGGTGGTGAGCGACGAGAGCGACGGCCAGAACTTCAGCGCCACCAGCATCAGGGCGTTAGCGGCCAGATAGGTCTGAATGCCGTACCAGGCAAAGGCGATAAGCCCGCGGATCACCGCCGGAATGTTTGCCCCGAACACGCCAAAGGCCTGACGGCTGATCACCGCATACGGCACGCCCGCCATCTGGCTCGGTTTCGCCACCAGGTTGGCACACAACTGCACAATGCAAATTCCCACCAGCAGGCAGAGCAACACCTGCCAGCTTGCCAGCCCGAGCGTAAAGAAGCTCGCGGCGACCACGTATCCCCCCATGCTGTGGACGTCGGACATCCAGAAAGAAAAGATGTTGTACCAGCTCCAGTTCTGGTCACGCGTCGGTGCCAGATCCTCATTGCAAAGCCGTGGGCTGTATACCGCACCGGAATCAGCGGCCGTACCGTGTTGCATATTTTGTCTGTTTGGCATGAAACCTGCTCCTGTGAATGAAAAACCCGTTGAGTGGGAGTGCAGACGGTGTTGCAGGATCCAGGCCAAAATAATAAATCTTGTATGCAATATTTTATTTTTATGTATACGATTCGATAGCGAAAAGTAAAAAGTGGAGTGGTTAATGAACAACGTGAACAGTCTGCACGCCGCGCCAGACCTGCAAGACAAAGACGAATCCATCTTTCAGGCGCTGATGACCGCGATTGTCGAACATCAACTGCTGCCGGGAAGCAAATTGCCGGAAGAGGCGCTGGCGGAGGTCTTTGGCGTGAGTCGTACGGGCATCCGTAAGGTGCTGCAGCGACTCGCCGCTGTGCAAATGGTCACCTTAACGCCCAAACGTGGTGCACACGTTGCCAGCCCGACGGTCGAAGAGGCCCGGCAGATCTTTCGCACCCGCGCGCTACTGGAGGTCGCCAATCTACCGGACGTGCTGGCGCACTGTCAGCCGCCGCATCTGGCCGCGCTGGCGTCAATCATCCGTCAGGAGCAGCAGGCGCATGAGGCTTACGACGGCCCGGCGGCGATCCGCCACTCCGCAAATTTCCATATTCAGCTGCAGGCCATCTCCGGCAATCAGGTCCTGACGGAGATGGTGACCCGCCTGAGCCAGCGCTCCTCGCTGGTGATTGCCACCTGGGGCGCGCCGTGGCGTCAGGGGTGTCGCTGCAATGACCACGAACAGCTTGTGGAGCTGCTGCGTCAGAAAGCGCTGCAACCCCTGAGTGATGCCTTAATGCACCATTTTGAACACATCGTCGCCAGCCTCTGTTTCGAACGGGCGGGGGAATGCCTGCCCGATTTTGCCCGGCTGTTCGCCAGCCACAAGGAGTCGTAATGTCGTCTGTCCGTATACAAGTCATTAATCCCAATACCAGCCTCGCAATGACGGAAACCATCGGCGCGGCCGCCCGCGCGGTGGCTGCGCCGGACACGGAGATCCTCGCGGTCTGCCCCAGTGCGGGTGTGCCCTCAATCGAAGGCCATTTTGATGAAGCCATTGCCGCCGTGGGTGTCCTTGAGCAAGTCAAAAAAGGCAGAGAGCAGGGGGTGGAAGGGCACGTGATTGCCTGCTTTGGCGACCCAGGGCTGCTGGCCGCGCGCGAGCTGGCGCAAGGGCCGGTTGTCGGCATTGCCGAAGCTGCCATGCACATGGCCACGCTGGTGGCGACGCGCTTTTCCATCGTCACCACGCTGCCGCGCACGCTGATTATCGCCCGTCATTTGCTGCAGCAGTATGGTTTTCAGGATCATTGCGCGGCCCTGCACGCGATTGATCTCCCGGTGCTGGCGCTGGAAGACGGCAGCGGCCTGGCGCAGGAGAAGGTGCGCGCGCGCTGTATACAGGCCCTGAAAGAGGATGGCTGCGGCGCCATCGTACTGGGCTGTGGCGGGATGGCAACGCTCGCCCAGGAGCTTACGCGCGAGCTGCGCGTGCCGGTGATCGACGGTGTCAGTGCGGCGGTGAAGATGGTGGAATCGCTGGTGGCGCTGGGGCTGTCAACCAGCAAGCACGGGGATCTGGCCTTCCCGGAGAACAAACCGTTAAGCGGACATTTTCAGGTATTGAATCCATTTTAATTTTTGGGGGGGTAGCAATGGGGCTTTTTGAAGAGGGTTATCCGCGGGATCTGCGTGGCTACGCAGGCAACCCGCCGCATGCGCAGTGGCCGAATCAGGCACGCATCGCCGTGCAGTTTGTGCTCAATTATGAAGAGGGGGCAGAAAACCACGTCCTTCATGGCGATGCCGGGTCGGAACAGTTTCTCTCGGACATCATCGGAGCGGCCAGCTATCCCGACAAACACATGTCCATGGACTCCCTGTACGAATACGGCAGCCGCGCCGGGTTCTGGCGAATCCATCGTGAATTTCAGAAACGCGGCCTGCCGCTGACGGTCTTTGGCGTGGCGATGGCGCTGGCACGTCACCCGGAGATTGTCGCGGCGATCAAGGCGGCGGATTATGACGTGGTCAGCCATGGCTGGCGCTGGATCCACTATCAGAATATGGATATCAACCAGGAGCGGGAACATCTGCACAAAGCGGTGCACGTGCTGACCGATCTGTTTGGCAAGCCGCCTACGGGCTGGTACACCGGGCGCGACAGCCCCAACACGCGCCAGCTGGTGGTCGAGCACGGCGGTTTTGACTACGACAGCGACTACTATGGCGACGACTTGCCCTTCTGGACGGAAGTGGCCTGCAGCGATGGCAGCCGTAAACCGCACCTGATCGTGCCCTACACGCTGGACGCGAACGACATGCGCTTCGCCACCGCCCAGGGGTTTAATACCGCCGAGCAGTTTTATACTTACCTGAAAGACAATTTTGACGTGCTGTATGAAGAGGGTGAAAGCGCACCGAAGATGATGTCCATCGGCATGCACTGCCGCCTGCTGGGGCGTCCGGGACGTTTTCGCGCGCTGCAACGGTTCCTGGATTATGTGCAGCAGCATGAGCGGGTCTGGGTCTGTACCCGCCAGCAAATTGCTGACCACTGGCGGGACGTGCATCCGTTTCAGAAATAGCGATGTCGTATTGTGCCGGGTGTCGGCTGCGCCTTACCCGGCCTACAGCATCCGCAGGGCATACGGGACATTGTAGGCCCGGTAAGCGCAGCGCCACCAGGCAGGTTTTTCAGCGTTACACCATCAAACTCACCTGCGCCGCCATGATCCGCCACCCGTAAGCAAACCGCACCCACGTCTGCTGCTGGCGGCTAATGCGTTCTGTGCCCTCGCGGGTAAATTCGGTGCTGCATACGCTATAATCCTCCCAAAGCAAAATCTGAAACCCAAAAGAACGGCCTGAAGTTGGTCGCTCCGCTCGCCGTTTTCTTGTGTACCCACCATGGGGCATGAGGCTTTCTTTATCTGAACGATTGATTTTTCATCATATTAGCCGGAAAATCCCTGCAATTTTAAAGGGAAAGGCAGACACCGGATGTTCACACTCTACATGCAATGGGAAGCCAGGCGGAAACTGGCTCCGGCTGATATTCAGTTCATCCTCACGCCACGTGAATCACTTGAGATGGCGAGCATATTTTACGAACTGGATTATCTGGAATATGACCAGCGTTACCCTTTTCACCGTCATAGTGTCCCGAAACGGCGGCAAGGTGTTCACCACCGCCATGCGGCGCAGCCCTACAGACGCAAGCACAGGTCG